>JAJZWO010000062.1 GCA_021846635.1 Microcaldota archaeon
ATATATCAAACAGAAGAGAGATGAAGCAGAACATCCTGATAAAAGATTCACACAGGAGGAAGCTGAACGAACACTAATCCATCTCAAAGAACTCATAGATGCAACCAAAGACAATTTGTAGGTGTATGGAAATTGAAAAAGAGGTCGAATAGCGTAGGGCTGATAAAACTTCCAAGCGTGTCTTGATTATAAGTAATCACTTTCGAGAGCCTTCTTTGTAATTCTTCTTATGAATTTTTCCTTTGCCTTCATGTACTTCTCCTTGTTGCCTTGTGCATCTTTTACTGCAATTTTCTTTACCCTTGCGTATTCGAGAACCGCATCCCTGTGCCTAATAAGATAGTTCCTGAAAACAATATTTTTCTCCACTCGCGTCCCTGGAACTTGACAAGGTGCAGATGCACCCGTATGTTCTTGCCCCTATAATTTTCATCTTTCACAAAAAATAGCCGGTTTCTGGAGCCTGCAGTGCTTATGAAATCGTAGCCCAATTCCCTGATCTTCATTTTTGCCTGCTGCCTTTTGCCTTTCCTTAAGCCGACAATAATGTCCAGTATGTTTTTGCCTCCAAGGCCAGGAACTGCAGTACTTCCCATGTGCTCTATCGCCACGTTTTCGCTTCCGAGCCCGGCATAAAGCTTAGGCTTTTCAATTTTGAACGCTTGGGCGTAAATTGCACTGTAACTCTTGAATACGTACTTGTCCTTTCCTCGAATCTCTTTGTGATTCATTCAAATGCCGCAAAATGATCATAGGTACAGATTATGCAAGCTTCTGCGCCTTTTTGTGCTCCTTCGCCAGTTTCACATACGCCTTCCAGTTCCTAGTTATCCTCTCCCTGTGTCGCTTTGTTATCTTTCCCGCAATTTTTCCTGGAACGCCGAACACTATGCTGCCGTCAGGTATGGTCTTGCCCTCCGGAATCACCGCCCCTGCGCCTATTATGCACCAGTTTCCTACTTTCGCCCCTTCGAGTATTATCGCGCCCATTCCTATGATGCAGTTGTCTCCTACTGTGCATCCGTGTACCAACGCCAGATGGCCTATCGACACGTTGTTACCAACTATAGTGGGGAACTTGTCCGCGGTTCCGTGCATTACAGTGTTGTCCTGCACGCTCGAATTGCTGCCTATGCGTATATAGTGCATGTCGCCGCGCAGTACTACTCCGGGCCATATGCTCGAATTGCTGCCGACTGTTACGTCTCCTATTATCTCAGAGCTTATGGCGATGTAGGCATCCCTGTGTATCCTTGGCTTCTTTCCCCTGAATTCGGCTAGCGTTTGATCACCTTGTTGATATGATATGGATATCGCAATGATTAACTTAAATTGCTTTCCTGAATCAATACCTTACTGACGCTTTTGATTTACTCTCCATGTCGCCTATGGAAGCCTCCAGCTCCTTCCTTATTGAAGAGATGAAACGTTCTGCATCTCGCTGCAGGGAAACAAGATCCTCCAGCGACGATGCATTCTCCTTCAGTATGGAGCGCTCCTCCCGGTCCATCCTGCCTTCTACCGCCCTCTCCATCCTTTTCTTCAGCTTTGATGTGGAGCGCTGCAATTTGTAGAACCTTCCGAAGCGGCTGTTCCACACCTTCCTGAAGCGCTTCTCCCACGCGTTGAAGTTGCCTACATACGCTTCAGCGGTGAAGCTGTCCTTAGAGTTTGCGACATCCTTCTCAAGCCTTTGAAGGTCATCCTTGCGCTCCTCAAGATACGCGTCTATGAAAGCCTTTTTCGCCTTGTCCGCTGTTTGCGGCGTGAACATCGAAACAGAAAAGTTGGATTTCTTTGACAGGAAGTGGTACGCCTCATTAAGCTCCTTTGCAGTTTCCTGCGCCAGCTCTGACGAGTTGACATCCGGATGGTACTTCCTTATCTTCGACACGTATGCGGCGCGTATGCGTTTCTGGTCTTCTGTCGGGCGTATGCCAAGCAATTTGAAGTACGAGGCGCTTGGGGCTTCCTCGATGCCGAGGCTCTCGAGGAACTTTGAGGATTCGCGCTCAAGGCGCCTGCTCTCCTTTAGCATGGATGAGAGCCTAGCCTTCGCAATCCGGCTTCCGAGCCTTAACTTCAGCACGATAAGCCTATTAATTGGCAAATCATATAATTGCCATGGTGTACATATGCTTTACAGAAAGGATGATGAGAAATTCGGGCTTTTCCTATCGCCGCTATACGCGCTTGGAGCCAGGCTTGCGCCAAGCATAAGGAGGTTCTACGCGTTCGCAGTTGAAGACCTGGAAGGGTCAAAGGCAAGCAGCATCCTGGATGTCGGATGCGGACCTGGAGATGTTGCGATAAAGGCAGCGTCAAGCTTGCGCGCAGAGTTCTATGCAGTCGATCCTTCCGCAGCTATGATATGGATTGCAAGGCACAGGAGCAGCTCAGGCAGAGTTAGATTTGACCTTGGATCTAGCAGGCGCGTGCCTTTCAAAAGAAAGTTTGGCATAATATACGCGTCTCTCTCATTCCACCACTGGCCCGACAAGGGCGAGTCGCTCTCCTACCTTAAGGGATTCCTTGCAGACAAAGGCGAGATAAGGATATACGAATTCAAGAAAAGGAGAGGAGTTTCAAAGGCTGTTAATGCCCACACGATGGACATGGATTCACTCAAGGAGGCAGCAGGAATTGCAGGGCTGAAGCTCTCTTCAAAGAGGGAGACAAAGGAATTTATAAGAGTGACGCTCAAAAAGTAGTGATAGGATGGCAAGGAAAAGCCTGGCTGCAGCTTACCTGATAGCTGCGATTGTGATAATTGCGATTTACCTTTATTCGAGCGCGTCGCTTGGAAAGCCGCAGCCCAAGATAACGTACAGCTTCAACAGGAGCTTGCAGACCATATCTGGAAGCATAAACGATACTCTGGGCTATCCCATAGAGTTCGGCGAGTTCTACTGCATTCTTCCGGGAGGGCACAAGGGGCTGTTCCCGATAGCGAGCAGCAACTCCACGCACAACATAACGCTTAATTCTAGCGGAACGTTCGGCTTCACGCTTACTGCCGACCAGAACATGACTTCCAACTGCACCAGCGTAGGAGTATACTACAAGAAGGTTTGAGTGATTAGATGATGCCTAACATAGACCCCAGGATGCTGAAGAGCATGATGGCTAAGATGGGAATGAAGCAGAGCGAGATAGACGCCAGCAGGGTTATAATAGAGGGAGAGGACTTCCAGATAGTGATATCTGAGCCCTCTGTGACAAGGATAGACATGCAGGGCACCGTGAGCTTCAACATATCGGGCAACGTAGAAGAGAAGGAGCTGAAGCAGAAGGCAGAGATAAGCGATGACGACATCAAAGTCGTGATGGAGAAGTCAAACACCGACGATTACGAGAAGGCCAAGGAGGCGCTTGAGAAGTCGGATGGGGACATCGCAGCTGCAATACTGGAGCTTTCGGGAGAGTGAAGGCTTCTTCTATTTGTCAAGCTTGAAAGACTGCGCAAAAGGAACTCCTTTCACCATCATAACGTTCTCCTTCTCTACGAGCCCCAGGTCTATAGCAGCCTTTATGGACTCGTCACCAACTACGTTTGAGGAGTACACCCTGGAGCTGTCGACCCTGATTCTTGCTTCTGCAGGGCTGAGAAGCTCGCCCTTGTAGAAATCGGAGTAAGCCTTCAGGTCTATTACCAGGTCGCCCTCTTCTAGGATCTTTCCTATGAGGCTTTCGTCGCACATCGCAACAAGGAGCTTTTCCTCGGCTTCATGCAGCTTCATGTATATCAAGAAATCATCCGTATTTGTACAGGAATATTGTTGCGAGCAGGTACAGGAACCCGTAC
>JAJZWO010000063.1 GCA_021846635.1 Microcaldota archaeon
CCCCTTCGATATACGGCTACGACGAGATAAAGGAAGCGGTTACGCTTCAGCTTTTCGGCGGCACGTCAGGAAAGTTGCTTGTTGACGGAGGCACGATAAGGAGCGACATGCACATACTTCTCATAGGGGACCCAGGAAGCGCTAAGACAAGGATTCTGCAAGCAGTGTCAAGGCTTGTTCCCAAGGGCATATACGTGAGCGGCAAGTCTGTCACAGGTGGAGGAATGACAGCTGTTGCAGAAAGGGATGACTTTGCTGACGGAGGATGGACGCTCAAGGCAGGCGCCATGGTACTGGGAAGCGGAGGCATAGTCGCAATCGACGAATTTGACAAGATAGGGGACGAGGACAGGGCGGCGCTCCACGAAGCGCTCGAATCGCAGACCATAAGCGTCGCAAAGGCTGGAATAATAGCGACGTTCAATGCAAAAGCTGCTGTGCTTGCCGCTGCGAACCCCAAGTTTGGGAGGTTCGACTCGACGCAGTACCCAGCAGAGCAGTTCGACATACCGCCTACTCTTCTCTCAAGATTTGACCTGATATTCCCGATAAGGGACGTGCTGGACGAGGAGCTTGACAAGAGCATAGCCGAGCACATACTTACGCAGCACGAGGCGGCAGGCGCCAAGATAGCTGACATAGAGGATTATAAGCAGGTAGAGCTTCCAGTGGTCGACGGCGAGCTTCTCAGGAAGTACATAGCATACGCGAGGAGGAACGTATCGCCAAGGCTTAGCCACGAGGCTTCGGAGCGCATAAAGAAGTATTACGTTGAGCTTAGGAAGAGCGGCGCCAAGCAGGGCGCAGTGCCTATAACGCCAAGGCAGATAGAGGGGCTTATAAGGATGGCTGAGGCAAGGGCAAAGTCGAGGCTGGCGGATACTGTTGCTCTCGAGGATGCGGAGAAGGCTATATCGCTGAGCGAATACATGCTGAAGATACTCGCAGTGGACAGCAGCGGAAGGCGCGACATTGATACGCTTCTCACGGGAATGCCAAGGGAGAAGGTCGACAAGATAAACGCAATGATAGAGATAATAAAGAAGCTCGACTCCGATGAAGGAAGCGCCAAGATGCAGAGAGTTATTGAGGAGGCGGAGAAGGCTGGCTTCGACTCTGGAACAGCAAAGAAGTACATAGAGGAGCTTGAGAAGAGAGGGGACGTCTACTCTCCAAGGCCTGGCATACTAAGGATAGTCAGGCACGACAGCGAGTAAGCTTGCCTGGCGCCGAATTCTGTGCGCCTTGCCCAAGCTATGGTTGCCTTCAATAAAGAGCTCTAGCTTTAATGAAAGGGCACACAAAGACGGCATCGCGGGCTAGCGCAAGGCCGTAGAAATGCTTATAAATTAGTATTGCGACACGGATATAGGTCATGGGTGAAAATATGATGGAAGGAGGAGCAACTGGCGGAACGGGACCATAGAGAGTTTTTCGTTTTCTCTATATTGTTAATCGTATTCTTCAGTGTATACTTTCTTCTTGAATTTTCTTAATTTGTAGAACGTTTCTTCGTCGTAGACTCTTGGCGATTCGGATTTTATCTTGTATTCTGAGATTAGACGCATGTTCTGGCTGGAAGTTAACGGATCCAGCTCAAAGTATGCGATCTTGCTTGCGTATAGGAAACGTGTATCCTCAAGTTCATAAGAGAGCGCAGAAATGCTTATAAACCCATACTGTGATGCGTATTCAGTAAATTTATAGGTGAAAATATGATGGGAGGAAATAGTTCAGGAACAGGAAGTGGAGGAGCATAAAGAGTTTTTCTTTTTCTCTATTATTTTTAATCGTATTCTTCAGTGTATACTTTATTCTTGAATTTCTTTAATTTGTAGAACGTTTCTTCGTCGTAGACTCTTGGCGATTCTGACTTTATTTTGTATTCTGAAACAAGTTTAAGGTACTGGCCAGTGTATTGCGGGTCGATTCTGCGGTATGCGATCTTTCCCAGGATTATTGATGTGGTGGAGAGCTTCTTGAGCTTTATTCCTTTTACGGTCGCATTGATCTCTGAGACCGTTTTTCCCAGCTCGTTGCCTTCTGTTATCGGTATGAAGAATATGCCTCCTTCCGGGTTGCTCGTGTATAGTAAAACCCATTTCTTTTGCTTCATAGGAGAGCGCAGAAATGCTTATAAAACCATACTGTGATGCGTATTCAGTAAATTTATAGGTGAAATGCATGAATGGCGGAGGAGCAAGCGGCGGAGGAACTGGAGCATAAAGAGTTTTTCTTTTTCTCTATCCTTATTTTTAATCGTATTCTTCAGCGTGTGCTTTATTTTTGAACTTTCTTAGCTTGTAGAATGTTTCTTCGTCGTAGATTCTCGGCGATTCTGACTTCATGCCGTAATCTGACACTAATTTAGCATACTGGGTAGTGTATTGTGGGTCGATTCTGCGGTATGCGATCTTTCCCAGGATTATTGATGTGGTGGAGAGCTTCTTGAGCTTTATTCCTTTTACAGTTGCATTCATCTCTGAGACCGTTTTCTCCAGCTCGTTGCCTTCTGTTATCGGTATGAAGAATATGACTCCTTCCGGGTTGCTCGTGTCGCCGACCAGTGAGAATCTGTTTATTATGTAGTTTTTCTTTTCTTCCATTATGAATTCAAGTAGCCTCTTCCTCGATTCCTGGAAGAGCTTCTCATTTGTTATCCTCATTATGATTATTCCGTTAGATTTCACTCCTATGCCGTCAATGCTTATCGTAACCCTTGGGAGTATTTCTCTTTGCATAAGCCTGTCGTACGCGTGCCTCGCGCCTCCTCTTACTATTCCCTCATCGGACTCTATCGAAGCAAATTTTGCTGCGCCGTTTCTTACAAGCGCCTTTATTGCCTTGAATTCGCTTTCCAGCAAATCTGTATAGCCTGGCCTTGGTCTCTCCTTTGTCCTGCGCCACACCTTTGCGGATATTATCTGCATTGCTTCCTCTCGGAGTGGAACGAAACTCTTTGTCTTGTAGAAATAGGATATGTCCCACAGGCTGCTTATTGATGTTAGCGATGGGACTCCCTTTATTTTTCTTACAACTTCTGCAAGGTTCTCGTTGCTCTCTGCTATTACGAAGAGCAGCATGTCGTATATGCCGCTGGTGAAAGCTGCAAACTGGATTTCGCCTATGCTGCTCAGATCGGCCTTCACAGCGTTTGGCTCAGGGGAGCCGCGAGTGAACTTAACGAATATCATGAACTCCAGGAATCCTATCTTTGTCAGCCTTACGTCTGGTATGTACGATATGCCAAGGTTCCTATCCAGCGATGCCTTCAGGTATGCTACCCTTCTTGGAGGAATGCCTACGTTCTCAGCCAGCATTTCTATGGGCATCCTCGCGTTCATCGTGAGGTTTGTAAGTATGTCGTTCTCTATTATTGAAGTTTCTACCTTTTTGCCGTTTGACTCCTCTGTAGTTTGCTCTCTTGGGAGAATCTTCTCCCCGTGCTCCTTGAGTATCGCTTTTGCAATCTCCAGCTCGCTCTCTGTTCCTGTTCTTTTGAACTTGAACAATCCATCAGGAGTTATGCTGCCTATGTACTCAGGCTTGCGGCGCTGCACATTTCCCTTCTCGTCCCTTGAGTATTCCTGCCTGACGACGTAGTAGTGCCCCGCTACCTTGAATATTGTTATCGGGAAGGGCAGCTCGTTTCGCAGCCTCTCGAAGCGCTCTAT
>JAJZWO010000064.1 GCA_021846635.1 Microcaldota archaeon
CCTGACATATGCTATACCGACAACGCCTCAGTTGCTGCTGGAGTCCAGCCCGATCCATCAGAGGAGTACGCGATATACTTCAACATGAGCAATTCGCGCTTGAAGGACAGCGGATCGATAAGCGGAGTCAACGTAACCGTGTCCTATCCTGCCTTCACTTCGGGCGAGATTCCCTCGGGATACAAGGGCTTCCTTGCGTTCTCGATAAACGCGACAAGCTCTGGAAAGCCTCTGCCATCGTTCGCATACCTTTACTCCACGTATGCGTGCAGCCTGCCGATCGGGCCGCTCAGCGCGATAGCGTATTCAGGCTCTGGCGCTTCAAAGGTTGGGGTTTCAACGTCAAGAGTCTCAAACGGCTGCCAGGCTACTGAAGGCTACTGGGCCGGTCCGACGATCGTTGTGCTGCAGCAGATTCCGGTGCCCGGCCTTCACTTCACCACGACAATCAGCACTACAACAATACCGACTACTACAATAGCCCCACCCAGCAACGGCGGCGGAGTTGTAAGGACAACCTACACCACCACTGTTACATCTACCTCAACTGTGCCGTCAACAGTGCCGCCTACAACGATAACGCAGAATACAGCTCCGCAGCCCGAGAGCCAGCAGCAGAAAACAAGGAACACTGCGGCAGTCACGGTAGTGATAACCTCGGCTTCGACAGCCGCAATAGGAAGCGTACGCCGCTCCGGGCGCAGATAAGCCATGCGCATAAATAAAAATCTATGATAAAAAGTGATTACGATGAACAAAAAGCAGGAATATCTCATATCGGTCATAGGTCTTCTAGGCGTGATAATAGCCGTGCTCTCAATACTGCTCAACAATGACACCCTGGCACTTGCATCATCGCTTGTTGCCATACTCGCCATAGCGGTCTCAATGTACTTCGTGTACATAGAGGAGGAAGAGATAAAGGTTGAGAAGAAGCAGATAAAGAAGGAGCAGAAGGAAATAAGCGAGGAGAAGGAGCAGATAAGCTCCGACGAGCGCAGGCAGTCCAGGCACGCAGCGAAAAAATGAGACATCCGTCCAGAATCTACAATCTGCGAACTCCGCACAAAACATTTAAATATTCGGTTAATTGTAGTCTTTTAAAGGCGACATGATGGACTTGCAAGCTGACAAACCCTCCAATGCAGGCAGTGCGGCTCTCGCTCTACGGGCCCACAATGCGAAAATGCTTTTCTACGACACAGCCTATGGGATACTGACGGCCGGCATGGTAATAGAGACGAATTTTGACCCATTTTTTAAATCGATAAAAGACTCAGTCAGAGCTATAGAGAAGGCAAAAAGTCTCCGCAACTACCATTACGGCATGTACGACAAGGAGGTAATATGCAAGGAAATTGGGACGCTGTGCGAGTCGTTCTCGAAGTTCGCTTCCTCGCTTTCCGAAACAGTGTGCATGAAAATACGCCTAAACAAGTATGCAATCATGTGCGGCATGGCAAATGCCAAGGGCATAGACCATGTCCATACGACAGAGATAGCGAAAATGCTAAGAAACGGATCTGACGGGCGCGTCTTTGAGGTTTCCCCAAACGGGGTAGTCAAGCCCAAGAACGGCGCAGCCGACGCGTATACCGCCGAGGAGCTGAGGACTGAGCTCAATGCAATAAAAGCGCTGGAAACGGAGCTGGATGCAAAGAATCCTCTATATGCAGACATGCTATCGCTCAGCCCTGAAATTAAGCACGAGCTAGCCCTGCAAGCCATAATAAACTCAAAAACGGGCTTCAAGGCGTGGGACGACGAGCTCATTGATTTTGCGTATGAAGCAGTCAAGGATTTCAGCAGGATGAGGTACCTGGATATTGAAACTACCCTTAAGATGCTCTCTGACATAGAAGCTTTGAAGGGAGTATACTCACTGTCGTTCCACTTTGCACCCAAGGACCTAACCGGTATGCTTAAGACGGACGACAGGCTGGACTCGCTCAAAGTGCCAAGCGTAGAAGTCGTCCCTAATGTGAAGATGGAGAGGCGCTAAACCCCGAATCGCTTTCCAGAAAAGCAATCTTTATTAAGCAGTTTTCAAATATAGATTACGCAAAGCGGTCTTCTTCATGGGAATATCTATGTCTAGAGAGAACACGATACTCGCAGTAGTAGTAATAGGTACTCTGATGGCGTCGATAGACTCCACCATAGTGCTGCTTGCGTTTCCTGCGATGACTGCCGCGCTACACTCCACGATATCAACCATAATATGGGTCATACTAATCTACATGATAGTCGTGGCTGTGTTCTCGACGCAGTTCGGAAGGATAGGCGACATATTCGGCAGGGGAAGGATGTTCAACCTCGGCTTCGCGATATTTACCATATCATCATTCCTGTGCGGGATCGCTCCCACGGACATAACGCTGATAATATCCAGGGCATTCCAGGCTCTGGGAGGCGCGCTTCTTGCATCCAACAGCAGCGCCATAATAGCGGATACGTTCGAGCGCCACAAGATAGGCAAGGCGTACGGCTATACAGGGCTGAGCTGGAACATAGGCGCTCTCCTCGGCATACTTCTTGGAGGGTTCATTACAACGTTCATAGGATACAGGTACATATTCTTCATAAACGTGCCGATAGGCATAGTCGCGCTTGCGCTAGGGCTTAAGTACATAACGGACAACAAGCGCTCCGCGGACAAGGTAGACCTTCCAGGTATGGTCACCATAGGCGTCGCTGTGGCGCTGATAGCCTATGCGGGGATAAACTACTCGTCTGTAGGAGTCACCTCGCTCAACGTCGCGCTTCTGATAATAGGAATAGCATTCGCAATAGCTTTCGTGCTGATAGAGAAGCACGTCAAGATGCCGACGATAAACTTCGACATGTTCAAGAACAAAGTATTCAGGAACTCACTCTTTGCGTCGCTCTTCCAGGGGCTCGGCTTCCTCGGGGTGACGTTCCTCCTGATAATGTACCTTCAGGGAGTAAGGGGGTACTCGCCGCTCGATGCCTCGCTTGTTCTCTTTCCCGGATACGTAGTCAGCGGCGTGCTCTCCCCTCGCATGGGGAGGTACTCTGACAGGCTCGGTGCGAGGCCAATCGCAACCGCTGGAATAGCCCTCATGGTCGCAGGAGTGATATTCTACATACTCGTGCTCGGAGTATCATCGCCGATATACCTGATAGTCATAGGCACTATAATAACAGGCTTCGGCGGCGCAATGTTCTGGCCAGCAAACAACAGCGCCGTGATGGCAAACGTGAGCGGAGAGCTCAGGGGCTCTGCTTCCGGGACGCTGAGGCTCTTCAGCAGCCTTGGCCTTATAGGCAGCTTCATAATAGCGTTCGTGGCTGCGGCATCTGCAGTGCCAAGGTATCTTGCATTCGAGATATTTGCAGGCACCTCGAAGGTCATAGGGGGAATAGGAAAGGGGTTTGTTGCAGGAATGCATTTTGCTTTCATAGCCCTCATGGCTATGCTTATAATAGCGGGGATATTCTCCTACGCGAGGGGCAAGGAGAATAGGAGCGACGGCTCAATGCAAAACTATAAAGGAAGCATTCCCAAGCAGAAAGCTGGCGCTGGCAAAGCAAAGAAAACAAAAAAAGGATAAGCTCTCATCC
>JAJZWO010000065.1 GCA_021846635.1 Microcaldota archaeon
GGCATTGCCCTTACATAGTTCTTTCTCGGCTTCCTGAGAGAATACCTCGCCCAGGCTGGAGTCATGAACGGATCCCTGCTCGTCCTTGCGGGCCTTAATCTAGCCATAGTAAACACTCGCTTTATAAAATGCAATACTAATCTGCATGAAAAACTATAAAAAAGGTTGCATCTGAGGGGCCGCTACATGCATTGCATCAGGAAAATGCGGCTTTGGGCAAGGAAATTGGGAACTGACGCAGGATAAACAGCGTTCGAAAATAGCCAAGTCGTACATAGGATGAATTACTTTTGCATGCCCCAGTTTTCTGCTTTTTTCATTCGAGCCTTGCACGAACCCTGGAACGCTCGTGCTGGGCTATAGGCTCGTTTTCTTTCAGTTTCCTAAGCAATGTGTATATGTTGGTCCTGTAGCCTCTGGAATCCTCTTTTGCATTGGCTTTGTACGGCAGGCACCACACCTCGTTGCATATCTGCTCGAGCGCGTATCCGCTCCTTTCAAGCTCCGCGTAGAGCCTGTTGGGCTTTGACGGGTCCACGTCGACAACCAGTATGGTGTAGTATTCATCGCTGAATGGCGAGGACATGAAAGCATTCATCTTCGACAGAAAACGCTTGTCTATGTACTTGCTTCCGTGCGGCTCGAGGAGAACCTTTTTGCCGTCGCAGTTTGGGATGACGAAGTCGGGCGAGTAGCTTATCGTCCTCCCTCCAGAGGTTATGCTGAAGCTCTTTCCATGGAATGAGAAGGGCATGCCGAAGAAGTCGAGCGCAACTGCCACGGTCGCCTCAAACTTTGAATTGAACCTCCAGTTGTTCCTGTCTGCAAGGTCTAACGCTACGACCTGCTCCAATGTCACGCTTCCCTCAAATTCTGCGTTCGCCGGAACGCTACTCTCGCTGAATATTGGTTTTTTAATTGTAGTTCCAACCACTCCAACCCCGCCAATTTGCCGCATAGGACAAATTAGGATAATACATAAGTAATGCTTAAAAAGGTAAGCTACTTGGAGCGTTTACCCATTCATGAAGCGCATGAGCTCCTTGAGCCCCAACGAATTAAGCACGGATTTGCTTTGCAGCCAGCCGCGCCTTGCTGTGCCTATGCCGTAGCGCATCATCTCAAGGTGCTGGGTGCTGTGCGCGTCAGTGTCTATCGAGTACATAGGGTTATACTTTGAAGTTGAAAGTATGTTTGTGTCGTTCAGGTCAAGCCTGCTAATGAATGAATTTATCTCGAGAGCTACGCCGTTGTCCTTTGCAGACTGAGCTATAGTGTCAAGGTCTATCGCATAGGCTTCCCTTTCGTTTATCAGCCGCCCGGTAGGGTGGGCTAGTATGTTGACCAAGCCGCTCCCCAGCGCCTTCTCAACCCTCTTTGTCATTTCGTCTGAGCTCATGTTTGTTGATGAATGAACAGCAGCAACGACGCAGTCCATCTCCCCGAGAAGTTTGTCCCCCAAATCAAGGTTTCCGTCCTTCAGTATATCGACCTCAGCGCCTTTGAGTATGCGTATCTTTCCGTCAAGTTTCTCATTGAGAAGGTCAACTTTAGCGAAAAACTTCCTGAAACCGGATTCGTCCATGCCGTGCGCTATTCTGAGGCTCTTGGTGTGATTTGTTGTAGCGAAATATTCATACCCCTGCGCAATGGCAGCCTGTGCCATCTCCTCTATTGTGCTCGTGCCGTCAGTCTCCTTTGTATGCGTATGGAGATCGCCGCGAATATTCTTTCTCTCGACTAATTTTGGTATCTTGTGCTTCTGCGCGAGCTCTATCTCGCCGCGGTCCTCCCTCATCTCGTATGGCACGTGCTGCATCCCCAGTCTTGAGTATATCAGCTCCTCATCCGCACCCTCTACCTGCTTCCCAGAACTGTCGAAAAGACCGTATTCGTTTAGCTTGTAGCCTTTCCTTATCGCTATCTTCCTTACTGCTATGTTGTGCGCCTTGCTGCCAACAAAATACTGCTGCGCCGCGCCGAAGCTTCCCTCCTCTATGACGCGAAGGTCGCAGCTTATTCCTATGTCGAGCCATACGGTTGTCTTTGTTGGCCCGCTCACTATTGTCCTCGTTACCCCTTTCATCTTTGTAAAGAAGCCCATAACCTCACCTGGCTTCTTGGATGTCACTAAGAGGTCTATGTCGCCCACAGTCTCGCGCATCCTTGATATAGATCCTGCTATGAATGCCTTTCCCACGGGCGCGCCGGAGAGGAGCTCCTTCATCATGCTCTCAGCAACTGGCAGCGCCTCTCCCAGGAGGAGCCTTCCACGATTGCCCTCCATGAGGTTCAGGCTTTCTGCTATCTGCTTCTCGCTTTTCTCTCCGAAGCCGTCAAGCTCCATTATCCTGTGCGAATTCACTGCGGCTTTCAGGCTTTCTATGTCCTTTACACCAAGCCTTGAATACAGCACGTATATGCGCTTCGGGCCCAGCCCCTCTATAGTTGTAAGAGAGGAGAAATCTATCGGATATCTCTTTTTGAGCTCCGCGTATTTGCTCATCTTGCCTGTCTTTATGAATTCGGCAATCTTCTTTGCAAGGCCTTCGCCGATACCTGGAAGCTCCTTGAGCGCCTCCATCCCTCCCTTCCTGAAAATCTCCTCTATGGGTTCCTGGAGGGTTCCTATCGTAAGGCTTGCGGCTCGGTACGCCCTTATCTCGAACCTGGAGTACTTGTCGCCAGATATCTCAAGCATGTCGGCTATCTCCTCAAACATCTTCGAGATCGCCTTGTTGTCCATGATAGCGGATCGCTTTCGAGTATTTTATAGTTTTCTGCTGATTGTATAATGTGCCATTTCCATGGATGATCAGCCCAATCTGGAGGTGCTGAACAGCATATACCTAGACGTGATAATGAGGTACAAATCCTACATAGAGGAGCAGGAGCATCTATCCGTTTCTGAGCTGCCGACGCTTGTGACTCCAAAGAGCCCGATGGTCGTGCTTAAGGCGGGAAGCATAAAGGAGACTCTCGAGCCGTACAGCTTCGACCACGATTTCTATGAAGCGAGCATAAGGGCATACGAATTCGTTAATGAGGAGGTGCAGGCCATACACCTCCCAGTAGAATTCTGGCTTTACCCCGACGACGTGATAAAGCTCGGAGCCGGGGACGAGATGGACAAAAATGTTCTGCTTTGCAGCCTTCTGGTGTCGCTAGGCAACCCTTCGTCCAAAGTGATAGTATCTTTCGGTGATGCAAGCAATGTGATCGCTAACTATTACGAGTTTAAGGGCGCGTTCTACAGGCTTTCCATTGGCACCGGAGTTAAAGCGTATACCAGCAAGGAGGAGCTGATGCTCTCGCTGGGCATTGACAAGGACTCTACAGCATATGAGTTCAACGACCAGCTCTACCTGGACATCAACTGAGGCGGTTCTTGCGTTTCTGCGCCTTCAGCCTTTTCCTGTGTGCAGCCTTTATCTTCGGCAGCTTCTGCCTCTTCCTGTAGGATTTGCCGACCTTCCTGTTCGACTTCTTAACGCTCTTCTGCAAATTATCACCATTAGGAATTGATATAGTAGCTAAGCCTTCTTAAACTTTATCTCCAGCAC
>JAJZWO010000007.1 GCA_021846635.1 Microcaldota archaeon
GTGTTGATGCTGCCCCTCCTAATTATCTCGAGTTTGCCTCTTCTCTCCCTGGCCCTACCTCTTCCCCTTGATGTAAACAGAGTGACCTCGCAATTTTTGGAGAGCTCAAGCGCCAGCCTGTCAACGAATTCCTCCGCGCCCCCGTAGCTCCTGTCAGTCTTGTCCCTCCAGTTCAGCAATAATATCCTCATGCTACCACCTGTCTATCCTTCTGTAAATGTGGCGCACAACTCTCCTAGGAAAAAGCTTTATGAATCTGGATTTGTACACCCTAAAACCAAGCGCCGCCACAAGCATCTGCGGCGAATTCCTCAGTATGCGTATGCTAGTGCCATCGTTCATCTGCCTGTACCTGACTCCTTCCTCAACAACCCTGTAACCTTTTATCTTGAGCTCATAAAGCAGGTTTATGTCGAAGCTCATGCCGTTTATGTCTACAAGCCTTATTACCCTACCGAGCGCATCCGACCTGAAGACCTTGGCACCGCACTGCGTATCGCTGAATCCTATCCTGAATAGAATCCTAACTAGCGCATTATAAGCCCTGCTTGCAATTTTCCTCCGCAGCCCTATGCGCCCCGCAATGCTTCCGCCATCTGAATATCTGGAAGCTATCACTCCAGCTATCTCCTTTGATGCGGCGAGCCGTTTCAGCAACTTGCCGAATTCTTTCGCAGTAACCGCATCGTCCGCGTCAGCAAATCCTACGATGCATTTTCCGGAACGCGCCATTGCGTATCGGAATCCCTTCATTATGGCGCCCCCCTTGCCGGATCCCATCCCTGCCCTGAGCAGCGTTATGTTGTCGTTGCGCTTCCCGAACTCCTTTACTATATCATCTGTACCATCGTCGCTCTCAGACACAACAACTATCCTTACGTGCTCCGAACCGGACTTCAATCTAGAATAGTCGGCAAGTGTCCTGGCTATCCTATCCGCCTCATTCTTGGCAGGGATGATTACGTATATTTCCATCCTGTAATTACCTCAGCAGTGTGTCCTGTAAATCGTTATGTTGTCGTTAAGCATGCTGTCGTGCGCCCTGTATACTACCGAGAAATTTGAATTGGCGAACGGCTTCCCAGATGAAGAGTTGCTGGATTGCAAGTAAACGTATGATACATTATATTCATTTATTGCGGAGCAGCTACCTCCGGATATTATTTCTGAGTTGGCTGCTTCGAGCTTCTGCGGCGGAACGGTCACTATCCCTCCAACGTACATCGCTATTGATATTACCGTCTGCCTTGAGCCGAGAGTCGAAACAACCGGATTGAACGTGTCATAGTCGCTCACCGCGAACACAGCTCCTTCTGGTGTGTCGTTTGCTATGAACGACGCGGCGGACATTTCCGCTGGAGATTCAAGGAGCTGGACGTTGTGCAGGTCATCGAAGTACACGACGAAAAGTGCGTTGAAGCATATCACTACAAGCATCGCTACCACTGCCACTTTCCCTATCCTGTTAGACTTCCAAAGCCTGTAGAGCAGCTCTGAAGACAGTATTGCCAGGATGAAAAATACGTACAGGAATACCTCGTTCTCGTCCCCGGGGTTGGGCGTTATTGATATGAATGTTATGAGCACCCAGAGCGCCATGAAAGGAATGAAAAGCAATCTCTCTCTTTTTTTTGCGTATGCAAGCCCTATGATCCCTATCACTGCAGGGAGGCCAACCACCTCTATCCAGAAAAAGACTATGTTGCCAGAAGTTGCCAACGCCGTAAGCAAAGCATTGTGCATGTGTATTACAAAACCGCCCCAATTTTGGTAGAACCAGTTCAGCCCTTTGGGCTGCGCATCTATGTAAAGCATCTGCGGAATTCCAATTACGAGCGCAACTGCCGCAGCTATTGCGCTGTTAGTCGCAGCAAGAATCCTCTTTTTTGAAGTGATCAAATACACGGCTATGGAGAAAACCGCCAAGACGCCAACAACTACCAGCGTGAGCGGATGTATCAGTGGCAGCATCCCAATCAGAATGCCTATGAAAGCTGCCTCCTTCTTGCTCATCGCCTTTTTCTCGTATACGAAGATGTAGAGCAGGTATATGACTGCAAACCCTATCGGCAGGCCGAGCATAAAGTCGCGTTGCGCTATCAGCATCGTGTTTATTACCGATACCCAGTACGTTATGAAATCTGTAGAAACGTACACTGCGGCATTTATCCCTGAAAGTATGCCCGCCGTGGCTGGCGGCGTAAGAAGATGTATCGGGAAAAGAAATTTGGACAGCGTGTCCTTGAAAGGGTAATCCAAAAGCTGGACGAACCCAGTGCCGCCGAACCACAGTATCACCGTGGCTATGACAGCCTTAAGCTCGCTGCCAGTTATCCTGTACGCAACCAGGACTGAGAGGCATACGAACGAGAATACCATGAGCTGCTCCGGGACCGCTAGCGCAGCATTGATCCCAAGTCCGTACTTCATCATCATAGAAACGAAGAAGTCGTAGATAAACGGGAACACGTTGTTTGCGCCGTATGCGAAGTACAGCTTTGGCGGCCAGCTTGAGTACAGCAACGAATTTCCTATGCCGATGTGGTACATCGTGTCGGAGCATCCCGGTCCCTCGCAGTAAAAGGTATGCCCGACAACGAACACAGACACTAGAAAAATAGTTCCTATTATGGCATAGAGCACGAGAAGATATATGCCGAGCATGAAGGGCAGCCCCACCCCCTTTCCGGCAAAATGCTTTCTGAGCTTTCTGGCGCTCAATCCGGTTTTCTGTACTACTGAAATCACTGCTATTACGCCGAGCACAGCCACCGCTGCGTACATGGTTGCTGTCGTTACCCTTCCGTAAAGAAAGTAGAACAGCAGCTCCAGAAACGAGAATGCAGCTACCCCGAAAGGAATTCCGAACGAAATCTTGAGAAGGGCGGAGTCTGCGAATTCGAGCCTTGAAACTATGCTGACGCCAAAAACCACTGAAACGGCCAATACGAGCAAAGCGGCTATCAAACCAAAGCACCTGCACGGGAATATTAATATCCTTTTCAGGACAAATTATGTAATGTTAATACTGGCACTTTATTTAACATTTGGGTGAGTCACTGCCAAAGAAGCTGCTCGTCAAATTCCTCAAGGACATGTCAAACGACTACGCCTTCGCGATAACAACGGTAGTCATAATTCTACTCGCGATTGTCCTGGTTATCGTTTATCTTGGCTATACGTCAGCATCCGCACACAGGGCTGCCGCCCCAGGGTCTCTCCCAAAATTCGAGTTTACCCAGTATTCAGTCCTTAAGAACCTCACCTACATAGACCTTTATTCGTTCTCTACGCACAAGCTAGTGACCCAAGTGCCTGTCATATCCGTTTCGTCGATAAACGCATCTTTGAGCAGCGCATCTGCGGTGCCTGGGAAAAAGATACATGTAGCAATAGTATACAATGGGACCTTCAACTTCAACAACTACAACGTCAGTGCATTTCTAAACAAGACCGTCAACATATACTATTACGGCTATTACAGCAACGGCTCCGATACCATGTACGTTCCTGGCAGCGAGCCAAATTCTACAAAGTACTTCATGAGCACAGGCAACTCCAACATAATAACTCCTCCAGGCGCGTCCCCAAGCTCTGAAATGGAGCTCGTGCTCAACATAACTCCCACGCAGAACGCAACTGGAAAAGACTGGAATATATGCGGCGGAGTATTCCTCACTTTCAAGAACGACAGCTCGTGGGCCTCCTCTTTTACCAATCTTACATACCATCGTATTGACGTGTCCAATTCAACCACAGTTAATAAGATATCAAAAAGCTGTGCAGAGGTCAAAGTCAAATGATCAGTAAATTCCTGAAGGGCGGTACAAAGGAGAACAAGGCGCTAGTGCTGGTGCTGCTTGTCGCAATACTCTCTAATGCTGCACTATACGCCTTTACCCATGCAGAAGGGCCGAGCGGCTATGCTGACGATCCGAACTACACCTATCTTGCAAGCAGCGTGCTAAACGGTGCCTACCAGCTCAACCCAGGTTACATATTCTCGCTCAGGCCGGGCCAGTTCCTGCCCATAGCCTTTTTCTATGCCCTGTTCGGCGTCACGAATCTGACATCAACCCTCTGGGACATAACTGGATACCTTGGCGGCATACTTGCAACTTTCCTAATTGTAAAAGAGCTTTACGGAAACAAGGCAGCGCTGCTCTCTGCATATCTGCTTAGCGTCTTTCCCCTCCTCACAAAGTATGCGGTTAACACAGAGGAGGATGTGCCCCTGATGTTTATCGGCGCCCTCGCGCTTCTATTCTTCATATACGCAGAGAGGCGCAACAAAAAGTATTGGTACTTCGCCAGCGGCGCCATGCTTCCATTCGCCTGGTTCATAAGCTACGAGGCCGGAGTTGTTATAGCGTTCATGCTCCTTCTGGCAGTAGTAGAGCTGCTCAGGAAAAAGATACGCATCGATAGGACAAGCATATTCTTTGTATACGGCATCGTGATACTGATGCTCATATCTTTCATATACAGCGCTTCTGCAATAGGGAAGCCATTCGCATTCATAACTTCTAACAACAGGTTTTACAGCGTCGTCGGCACCCGAATCAATGGTCTCCCAACGATACCCACAACCAACGTCAATTTTGACTATTACATACAGGAGATGTTCCAATACCAGATAGCCACGCGCCTGTTGCAGCCTGGGAGCCTCGGCAACAAACTGTCAAATATTGTAGACATGTTTACGATCATCCCGCAGAATTACGAATATGGCGTGTACTTCTATATGGTCATCCCGTCTATCGCAGCCCTGCTGATACTAAGGGAAAAGCGCTCCGTCCTGCTACTCTCTGCCTTTGCATTCTTTTTCCTCTTCTTGGAGTTTGGGCCCATGCATGTCGGGATGACATTAAAGCCGCTTGCGTTCCAGTATGTGTTCGCATATAGGCTGCACCGCTTTTTCATGGTTTTGGCCCCTGCAATGGCGGGGGTAATAGGCATAGCGCTCGCCAAGGCGCTGGAGGTCAAGAACAGGTATCTTCTTGGCGTTGACTTTGTACTGGTTCTGTTGCTGCTTGCATTCCTTTACTGGAACAATTCGCTCATAAGCTATTCATATTACTGGTGGCAGATGTATCCAGAGCAGATAGTGATGCAGGCTGCGAATTTCCTGAGGTACAACGTCACAGGCTCGCCGCTCGTCTATCTGGAGGCTTACTGGCACAACACAACGATAACATACACCGGCGCACTCTTTCCAACATACTTTGGCGATCCATCCACATCGCGTGTAATATTTGACATAACAAACACGACCCCCTGCTCCCAATTCCTCCCGAACAATTATGTAGTATGGTCCGGTCCTCCGAAATGCAGCGGATGGACGAATGTGCTCAACATAACAATACCAAAGGATGCACCTAGCTACTATGTCGAGTACGAGACACCTACGCTTATTTATAGGCCGACGAACGTATACTACATCAATTAGGCGATATCCAATGGCAGCCCATAGTATTGTGATTTTCTCAATGCTCGTATCAATTGCGCTGCTAGGCGTATCGCATGCCGGAACACAACCATCCGCGTGCGGCATATACATAAACCAATCAAACGAGTACGTATCGCTTGCAAATGGTGCTTGCCCCTCGTATCATGTGTCGTTTGCAGCAGGAACATCGTACAGCAAGGCAGCCTGTACAAATCCGGATTTAAAGATAGGCGATGTGATTTTCGGGCAAAACACATACAACGACACGCTGGCAAACTGCACTTTCTCCGACGCCACAATAACCTCAATGAACAGTTCGTACGACAACGTCCTCTCTCCAATAGGATCGTATTCCTTTGCGTTCCAGAGCAACAAATCCAATGTAGCTTTGGGCTACTATTTTACATTCGTTCCAAAGAATAGCTCCGGCGTGGTTGGCTACGAAGGCTTTGCCTCAGTAGTCCCATACGCTTTGGATCAGATAGGAGGAGGGCAGATAAACTCCCAGGGGGACAATCTATCCTCAATAATAGCGCTAGCACGCATAAACAACTACACGCTCCCTAGGTTCGGCTATTATGCGCCGACAAACAGCAGCGGCAATATAACATTTGCCCTTGAAACCGAGCAGCTAAGCAAATCAGGCAATACCAGTTACAATCCCTACTGGCTTGTGGACCCGTTCTGGGGGCATGACATCCTGACATTCAGGAAGTTCAACATAACTTCGGATTACCGATACACGCCTACATTCATAGCGCCGTACCACGAGGAGGAGGACATACAGCTTCCAGATAGCACTAACGTTTACTGGAACTTTACAATAAGGACGTACAGCAACCCTCCCTCAGACTATCTGAAATTCGTCAGCGGATATCAGGTGGATCCGAACAATACTGTAATGCACATCGCATACAATGTGTCGAACGGCACAATACGCTACGACAGGGGAGTGCAGAAGCCAGGCGTGCACGAGTTCATAGGCGTTCTCAAGGCTCCCTCAATAGGCGAGCAGGATAATTCCACCACAGACACTTATTCTGTAGGGATATCGTATTGCACTTACCAGATGCCAGGCATAACGATTCCAGGCTACTACACGTTTTCGAGGAACGGAATATACAGGCTCAGGACATTCTGGCCGACGAACGATCTGTGCCCCGTGGCGCTGCAGATACAGGACCATAATACTGTAATAAACTGCGGAGGCGGCAGCGTCAATTCTACCAACGTCAGCATAATGCTTCAGGGCTCAAACGACGTTGAACTCGACAACTGCAGGCTTTATGGCAACGCCATACAGGCAAGCTATTCAAGAAACATATACCTGAACAATTCTGTCATCACTGCCAACAATGCTTCCAACGTCGCACTCAACCTCAGCAATTCCAGCCTTTTCCTGAACAACGACAGCTTCGTTGGATACTCAAGGCCTTCGTCACTAAAGAACTCAACAGCAGTGAACGAAAGCATAACAATCATTGCGCCTATCGTTACTACTACGATTAAACAGACAACTGTTAACATCCCTACGTATTCCTCCTCGCAGGCAGAGCCAACGTCGCCACGCACATATTACATGTTATTTGCATTCGTAATAATAGTAATAATGGCCTACCTTGTTTACACGGCATCTGCTCGCCACATCTCTCGCGGTTAAAGCTTGTAGCCTATATTTCTGAGCAATTCAATGCGCTCCTTCCTGTCGTCATCCCCCTCAATTCCCCGCGGCCGCTCCCCGTCTACTATTCCTATAATCGCCCTGCCTTTTTCTGTCTTAAGAACAGCCACCTGAATCGGATTTGCCGTTGCGCACATTACCCTGGATACTTCATCAACAGCCTTTATCCTGTTTGCAACGTTTATCGGGTATGCGTCCTTCATCAATATTATGAAGGAATGCCCAGCTCCTACTGACATTGCATTCTTCTCGGCAAGTTTCCTGAGCGATTCGTCGTTTCCTTCGCTTCTCACTAGCCTCTTTCCGCTCGCCTCGCAGAATGCGATACCGAACCTCACCTTCGGCACCGAAGAGGCTACTGCCTCATACAGGTCTTCAACACTCTTTATGAATCCTGCGTGCCCTATTATCGCCTGCGTCTCGCTGTCCTTCTCAATGTCCACAATCTCAAATTCCATCAATACCACCATTACCCTGTATTTTTATCACAACCAATTCCTCGAAGAAAAACTTCTTACGGCCTACTATAACCGCACCATAAGTTGCCACGTCACCTCCGTAATTATTTACGCTGCTCTCAAGTAGCAGCGCGGTTCCTCCTGCTTTAAGGTGTTCCGGATATCCATCCAGGAATCTGTCTATGAGCTCCCTCCCTGAGGCTCCGCCCTCAAGGCTTGCGTCCTTCCCGGCGAGCTCCGTCTCGCCATCGCTGATGAGGTAAGGAGGGTTAAATACTATCGTGTCAAAGCTGCCGCGTATGCTGTCGAACATATTCGACCTTATGAAATCGCCACCGACCCCGTTGGCCGCTGCATTGGTCTTTGCACAGTTCAGCGCATTCTCATCTATGTCCGAGAAAGTAACCATGCAGCCATTCAGCGCTGCAGCAATCCCCTGTATGCCGCTTCCAGTGCCAAGGTCGAGTACACTTCCCTCTGCATATTTCTCAACAGCCTCCTCAAGCAGGAAGGAATCCTCGCGCGGCTCGTATACTCCTTTGCAAGCTCCTATCGCACCCATACGCCTTACTTCCGTAACACCACCAGATCAAAGCATGCGGTCTTTCCTGAAAGTCCTTATGCTAACGTAGAATAGGACTAGGGCCATCGCCGCGAGAATCAGTATTACGTATGCGAAGAACGCGACAGTCAGCGAAGCAAGCCCGAGTATAGATATGAACGGCATTATCAGGACTGGCAATATTATCAGCGTGCTGATCTGCTGCGACTCCTTTACGCCCCTAACGTGCGACGACACCAGTACCACTATCCCTATGGTAACTATCGCCAGAAACGGGGATGTGAGTATCATCATGAGCCACGCGGCGGTAGGCAGTATGTACTCGTGGAAGCTGCCCATTGCAAAAGCGTTTGTCACTACGCCGTATATTGCGAATACTGCCACTGTGAGTATTATTGTTGGTATGAATGATGCCATTATCTTTCCAAGGAGAAGCTCGGATTTCTTTACTGGGGTAGCAAGAAGCGCCTCTGCAGTCTTCCTCTCCTTCTCCCCTGCAAAGCTGTCAGCAGATATAACCGAAGAAGTGAGTATCGGCATGGTAAGGAATATCGGGCCCAGTACGTTTATCGCGAAATACCTCATGAAAGTAGCCGCGTTTGCGCCTTGCAGTATCGGCGGCGCGCTTGGCAGGGAAGATATCCTCGCTATAACCGATGGCGCGGCGTATATCGTGACATAGAAGGTGAGAACAGGCAGCACTATCGCGAAGAACAGAGGCACGGCAAGCATAGGCCCGTATATGGACACGCTGCTGAAAACCTCGCGCATGTCCTTCACTGCTATTGCCCACGCGTTCCTGAAGTCCATCATTCCTCACCATTGAGCGACATCTTCTCTATGAGCGGCTCTGTGTAGTCCACTCCGGCTATCTCCGCACCAGCGTCCAGCAACTCCCTTATTACCGCGTTAATGTCCTTTGAGGACGATATGCGCACCTTTATGTATGTTGCCTTGCTCCCGTTGGTCGATTCAAGCCCGGTAACCTTTGAAAGCTTTGCCGAGCTTATCTGCCTGGCCAGCCTCACGTTTATGTAGGAATTCTTCAGAATGCTCTTGTAAAGGCTTGCGCTGTCTGCACTCGCAACTATCCTGCCCTTCTTTATAACGAATATCTTTGAGTTGAAGCGGGTCACTTCGTCTATCTTCTGCGTGACGAACAGCACCGTTGCGCCCTCGCGCTCCCTTCTGAGCAAATATTTGCGTATCCTCTCAGACGCGTTCGCATCAAGGAATGCCGTGGGCTCGTCAAGAAGTATTATTGATGGGTTGTTTATCGTAGCCCTGCAGAACGCGACCTTCTGCTTAGTTCCGCGGCTCAGCGTGAAAACCTTCGAATCGATGTAGTTGTAGGCATCCAGCTCCTTCAGTACCTCTGAAGCTCTCTCAAGTATCTCGCTGTCCTTCAGCCCGTACAGCCTACCAAAGAATTTCAGGTTGTCTTTCACGCTGAGGTAGTCATAGAGAGCGTAGTTGTCGGAGAGAAGCGCAAGCTTCATGTGCACTGTATCATCAGTATACGGATCTATGCCATCCACTTTGACTGTGCCGGAATCAACTTTGTAAAGGCCGTCTATGCACCTAAGCAGCGTGCTCTTCCCTGCACCGTTTGCGCCGAGTATTATGCTCATGCCTTTCTTCAAACTGAGGTCAACTCCGTCGAGCGCGGAAACCTTTCCGAACCTCTTATACACGCCTTTTAGCAGTATTGACTCGCGCATGATTACAATTCCCACTAGCCCATATTTAAAATATTCGCAAAAGCAGAAGTGCCAAACAGCAATATGCTTTCCCACCAGATGGCAGTACACACATATCGTGAGCAGGCTTAGCTTCCGAGTTCGGAAAGGGATCGGGCGTTGCCCTGCTCCTATTACCGTTTGGCAGTATTATTCTAACATCAACGCTTATATAATTAACGTTTCCGGAGCGCAGCGCGTCTACTCCCTCTTCCTTATAATCGGCACAATTCCGCACTCCACCAGATCCTCCACTTCCCTTATCTCATCCCGTGTGAGCCCTGTATGAATCAGGCAGCTAGTTGCTGATTTCTTGTCCCACATATTCTCAAAAGGCCTTATCGCATACGCTATCTCATGCAGTGCCTCTTCCCGTCTTTCCTTTGCGAAATAATATGTTCCTCTATGGAACCCCTCCTTGAAAATCTCGTGGAATCCCCTGACCCCATGGGCTGTCCTGTTGAAGAAAAATGCGCTGACAATTCCGTTATTGTACATTGCAGCAATCGCCACGCGGTCATTTTCACTCATGTCGGCACCAATATGCTTGAGCGCGCTTCCGCTGCGCATCCAATCAAGATAAAAGTCGACGTCTATCCTGTCTAAAGCCGGAATGCGTTTCTGATCTTTGTAAACCATACAGCTACGTTTGCCTTTTCAAATATAAAAAAGTTCGCGAAGGCAAAGCCGGTCAGTACCAGCCTCTTGCCTTCATCGCCTTCGCAACCCTGTCTACTGCTATTATATAGGCTGCTGTCCTTGGCGCTATTTTCGTACCGCCCGATTCATACTTCTTCTTCAGCGCCATTATGTCGTTGAATGACTTTGTTATTATCTTGTCGAGCTTCTGGTATACCTCATCAGCGGACCAGTAGTAGCCTCCGATGTTCTGCACCCATTCGAAGTACGAACCTATAACTCCGCCGCTGTTGACCAGGAAGTCCGGAAGGTCCATCACCCCCTTCTCCTGTAGTATGCCGTCAGCATCCGGAGTCACTGGACCATTCGCCAGCTCGAGCAGCAGCTTAGCCTTGATCCTGTCCGCATTATCCCCTCTTACCTGGTTCTCTATCGCTGCCGGAATAAGCACGTCAACGTCCAGCTCGAGCAGCTGCTCGTTAGTGAGCTTCTGGCCCCCCTCGTAGCCCTGGACGCTCCCTGTCTCTTTTTTGGCAGCTTCGAGCTTTGCGAGGTCAAGACCGTTCGGGTCGTATATTGCTCCCTGCGAATCGCTTATCGCTACCACCTTTGAGCCGAAGAGCTTCTTCGACAGAGTGTATGCGAACATGCCAGCATTTCCGAATCCCTGTACAGCTATCGTTGCCTTCTTCAGGTCTATGCCAAGCATCTTTGCAGCTTCACGCATTACGAACATTCCTCCCATAGCTGTTGAGTCACCTCTCCCCTCGCTGCCCCAAACTTCAAGCGGCTTTCCAGTTATCATCCCGAACGAGTCATGCCTGACAATATTGCTGTACTCATCCATCATCCACGCCATTATCTGCGGCGTCGTGTACACGTCTGGAGCTGGTATGTCCTTGTCCGGGCCTACTGCGTCAGCTATTGCACGAACGTATCCTCTGGAAAGCTGCTCAAGCTCATAATCGTTGAGCTGCTTGGTGTCGCATATTATCCCCCCCTTCGCGCCGCCGAACGGGACGTTTGCGAGCGACACCTTCCAGGTCATCCATGCCGATAGCGCCTTGACTGTATCTAGCGTCTCCTTCGGGTGGAACCTTATGCCTCCCTTTCCCGGGCCGCGCGCGTTGTTGTATAGCACCCTGAATCCCTTGAAGACCTTCGTGCTGCCGTCGCGCATCCTTACCGGTATGTTGACCTCTAGGATTCTCATAGGCTCCCTCAGTATCGCGTGCGCTTCCTTGTCAAGCTTCATCACTTCTGCAGCGTTGTCCAGCTGCTTCTGCGCTATCTCAAACGGGTTCAAATCCTCTGCCATGTTCTCACTCTTTAGAAACAAACTGTGGCTGAGCCACAGCGTATCCATAACGCAAAATAAAAGTTTATATACCTGTGCAAAATAATCTTTACAGAAGTAAAATCCCACCGTGGTAAATAATGCGTCAATCCCGTATGTGCATTCTGTATAAGATACCACAAGCCAGTTTTCCAGAAAGCCCTCTATCTAATTCCCATATTCGCCAGAATGCAGAACCTTTTTAAAGCTTTATTAGGAAATTTACCATAGGCGATACAGATGAGCGACTTGGTGAGTGAATACCTAGGAGGGAATACGGGAAGCGTGGCGAAACCAGCTACTACTGAAGCATACGACAGTGCGCAGATAAAGATTGCTACCATAGGCATCGGCGGCGCTGGAAACAACGCAGTCAACAGGCTTATAAAGTCCGGAGTGAAGGGGACCGATTTTGTGGCGATAAACACCGATGCGCAGCATTTCAAGATAATAGACGACAGAATCCACAAGGTTCTTGTCGGCAAGAGCATAACAAGGGGCCTCGGAGCTGGGGGCAATCCAGAAGTCGCGAGGAAAGCTGCAGAGATAGACAGGCAGCTCATAGAGGATGTTGTTTCAGGCGCGCAGCTTGTTTTCTTGTGCGCAGGAATGGGAGGAGGAACAGGAACTGGAATAGCGCCGGTAGTTGCCCAGATGGCGAGAGAGCAGGGTGCGATAGTAGTTTCGATAGTCACATACCCGTTTGACGTCGAGAGGGTAAGGAAGGTGACTGCGGAGAACGGCATCAAGGAGCTCAGGAAATACAGCGACAGCGTAATCATACTGGACAACGACAGGCTTGTCAAGCTTGTCCCGAACCTGCCAATGAACGATGCGTTCGCACTTGCGGATGAGGTCATAGCCAAGGCGATAGGAGGGCTGGTGTGGACCATAACGCAGCCAAGCATGATAAACATCGACTTCGCAGACGTGAGGAGCATAATGGGCAACGGCGACGTTGGCTTCATAGCAGTCGGCACGGGAAAAGGAGCTGACAAGGTCCACATAGCAACCGAGGCAGTGCTCAAGAACAAGCTGCTGGATGTTGACTTTGAAGGCGCAAGCGGTGCAATAATACACATATCTGGAGGCGCATCGCTCAGCATAGGAGACGCGATAGAGGCCGGAAGGGTCATAACCGACAAGATGGACGCGAAGGCGAACATCAAGTGGGGCGCGAGGATAATACCGGGATACGACGACATGATAGATATTGTCGCAATAGTGACCGGGGTAAAGGGCGCGAGCATAGTCGGGAAGACCGAGGAGAGGAAGCCAAAGCAGTTCTCCGATCTCGAGCTGATAGGCTGAAAAGCCTATCTCGCTCTTGCATTTAGGGTGGTAACGATGGAAGACTACACAAGCATGGAATCGAATTTTGCAGTTGTCGGAGTAGGAGGGCGCGGAAGCAATCTAGTCCACAGGCTCAACATGAAAGGAATCAAGAGCGCAGACACTATAGCGATAAACACCGACGCGAAGCATCTAAACATGATAACTGCGCAGAAAAAGCTGCTCATAGGCCGCGACCTGACAAGGGGGCTCGGAGCAGGGGGCTTCCCAGAGATTGCAGCAAAGTGCGCGGACGCCAGCAGGTCCGACATAATGGACGCGCTCAGCAAGTACGACATGATATTCCTTGCTGCGGGATTGGGAGGAGGCACAGGCACTGGCGCTGCTCCTATAATAGCGCAGATGGCCAAGGAGATGGGCATACTCGTCATGTCATTCGTCACATACCCATTTTCAATAGAGAGGAGCAGGATGGCAAAGGCGGACTGGGCTCTCGACGGCCTTACAAAGAATTCCGATACAACGATAGTCATAGAGAACGACAAGCTGCTTAGCTACGCACCGAATCTCCCGATGGAAAAGTCCTTCGAGCTGATTGATGACATAACGGTGAACGCAGTGCGCGGCATCGCAGACGCAATAAAGATTCCAAGCATGATAAACCTCGACTTCGCCGACTTGAGGGCAGTCCTCAAGAATGGCGGCACTGCAGTGATAAACATAGGCAACGGCACCGGAGTAGACAAGGTTGACAAGGCAATAAAGTCGACAAAGACGCACCCTCTGATGAATTTCGACATGCAGGGTGCTAGGAGCGCCCTGATACACATCTCAGCCGGAACGGCGCTAACGATAGACGAGTGCAACCGCGTTGCCGAGGGCGTCACAGAAGGCCTAGACTCAAAGGCAAACGTGATACTCGGGGCGAGGCTTCTGCCAGAGCTCGCGGACCAGATAAAAGTAACATCGATAATAACTGGAGTAAAGCCGATACTCGGAAAGGAAGAATTCGTGTATACGGGCAAAGTTCAGGCAGGGGTCGGCAGCATACTGGACAGCATATACTGATCCAGAAGCTGCTGTCCAGGCAGCTCCAATGGCTGCCAAATAACCTAATCTATATAAAACTTTAAGGTCAATCATAACTGTTTTAAGTGTTTTAAGCGGGTTTTATCCATGGAGGGAGAGACTACATATTCAACGATGAAGGAGCTGAGGATAGGGCGCTACGTGCTCATAGACGGGATACCGTGCAAGGTCGTCGACATAGACATAAGCTCGCCCGGCAAGCACGGCTCGGCAAAGATGCGCGTCACTGCCATAGGCATATTCGACGGGCAAAAGAAGACAATACTGAAGCCGAGCGATTCTGACGTCGAGGTTCCAGTGATAAACAAGAAGAAGGCCCAGGTAGTTTCGGTTGAGGGAAGCAGCGCCCAGGTCATGGACTTGGAGACGTACGAGGTGTTCACCCTATCGATACCTGAAGAACTTCAGGGCAAGCTTAAGTCTGGCAACGAGGTCGAGTTGCTCGAGGCGATGGGCAACAAGGCCATATCAAGAACAGTAGGATGAAAACATGGAGATAAAAATAATAGAAGATTCGGAACAGAAGCTGCTTGGCAGGCGCAACGTGAAGTTCAGCGTTTCCGAGGATGCGCAGACAGTTTCAAAGGAAGAAGCCAGAAAGGAGCTTTGCAAAAAGCTTGGCGCCAGTCCAGACGCTACAATCGTATACAGGGTGGACCAGTCATACGGTGTACGGCAGTCGTTCTGCTACGCCCACATATACGAGAGCGAGGAAGCCCTCAAGGCATCCGAGCCTGCGCACGTTCTTGCAAGGGCAGCAAAGAAATCCGCGCCCGAAGCCCAGGAGCAGAAGGAGTGACGATTCAGAGGTTTTATAGATGGCAGAAAAGAAGGAGCAGAAAAAGAGCTTCACGCCTTACAAGCAGCACAGGCAGTGCCCGAAATGCGGTTCGGGAATGGCGGAGCATTCTGACAGGCTCTCATGCGGCAGATGCGGTTACACCGAATTCAAGAACCAGAAAGCAAAGAAGGTGTGATATTTGGCATCAAGGGCAGGAAGCCGCAGCAAAAAAACAAAAATCCGGAAAAAGAGCAATATGCATGCTGTCGCAACCAAGCGCGCTGCAAAATCCAAAGGAAGTGCGAAGCACAGCGGCGTGTCAAAGAGGGCAATTCCTCCATTGCAGCAACTCCGGCGCGATCCGCCTTACATCCGCTATTTTATATATGCGGCTACGATTTTCCTTTTCGCGTTCACGTTCTACACCCCAGTACTGTTCTATCAGGGCATTCTCACCGAAAATTTCGTTGATCTGTACTCTACAATATCGCTCTCGCTTCTTTTTCCGTTCCTGGTGTTCTCCTACATGCTGCTGAAGGGCAACACTTTGCGGGGCATAGTATCCGAGCTCGGGCTAGGCAAAAGCAGGATAAAGGCGAGGTACATAGGTATTGGGATAGGGATATTCCTTGCCATAGTGCTGCTTGAGATTGGAACCGGAGTATTGTCTTCGGTAACCGGCATTCCGCTTCCCACCAACGTCAAGCAGACGCTGGCCGGATTTCCGCTGTTTTTCTACATATTCACGTTTACAATCGCACCAATAGACGAGGAGATACTGTTCAGGGGCTTCCTAGTTCCGCGCGTCGGCATAGTGCTTAGCGCTCTCATATTCGCGATACTCCATTTCGGATACGGCTCAATCATAGAGGTAGCTGCAGCATTCATATTCGGACTGATAGCAGGGTATGCATTCAAGAGGACAAAATCGCTGTACACTACAATAACGGCGCACGCACTCGTGAATTTCCTTTCAATACTCATACTTTTCCTGATATGATGGGATAGAATGAAAGTGCGCGTTGTTTCCGTACAGCCCCTCTACCAGATAAACGTTGGATACATAGCCAGGGTAGCAGCGAACTTCGGCGTTACCAGGCTCTATTTTGTAAGACCGAGGTGCAGAATACTCGGGAAGAAGGCCATAATGTACTCCAAGCACGGCAGGCATCTGTTAGAATCTGCATCCGTGTGCAACTCAATCAGCGAAGCAATCTCGGGAAGCATAGCGGTAGCCACCACCGCCGAAAAACACAAGAGCTCAATGTCATTCTTCAACGCCATGAGCCTGGAAGAGATGGGCGAATCGTTGCGCTCCAACGGGGCAGTAACTGTATCGGTAATCCTGGGCAGAGACGATACAGGCCTCACAAAGGAGGAGATAGCAGAGTGCGACTATACCCTATCGCTCGATACCGGGTCGAGATACAAGGCGCTAAACATATCCCACGCGCTTGCCGTGATCCTCTATTTCCTTACGCGCAATCCTTCGAATGAAAAAGAGAAGCATGCATCTGCGAAAGAGCTTGAGCGCCTGTTTCTCCTGTTCAGCACAACTGTCGGTTCTATGGGTCATGTACGCAACAAGAAGGGCGTCGCGCGCGTATTCGAGCGCGTGCTCAGCAGGGCAAACCTTTCTTCGGAAGAGGTAGCAGCACTATCTGCTGCGTTCTCCAAAAATAAGAAATAGACGGCTGAAGCATTACTGCTTAGCCTTCCTGTTCTTGACTATCTTTACCTTTGTCGGAGTCAGCATTATTATTCCCTTCTCCCTGTCGAGTATTGCTATGTCGCCGTTTATCTTCTGCACGTACTCCTTTATCGTGTTTATCATAGAGTCCCTTGTGTTTGGCCTCTTCGAAAGTGCCATCACGTTCAGGAGCAGTATGTTCTTCTTCTGCAGCTCCTCCTCAACCTTCTGCAGATCGCTCTCCTCCTGCAGCTCGAACGGTTTGACGTAGAAGTCTGCAGGCTCGTTAAGAACGTCAACATCCTCTATTTCAGCAGCATTCATGTACTCCTCGATATTCAAGTCCTTCGAGGATGCACCCAATGATTTCCCAAGTTTGTCGAAAAGTCCCATCAATTCACCTTTATCGCCTAACTATTTTACCTATGCTAATATTTTAATACTTTCTATTTTAGCGGAACATATCCATGGACCGACGGATGGCTCCGCAGCACCCCAAGTGTGCCTCGGCGGCATACCAGTAATATTTTAAAAGTTGGCATGGATATATTCAAGCTGGTTTGATGATAAAGCTCAAGCGCGTCTACGACAAAGTCGACATTATGGACGGCGAAAGGATATTGGTCGACAGGATGTGGCCGCGAGGCATACGAAAAAGCACTTCAAACATAGACCTCTGGCTCAAGAACATAGGACCCTCGCACGAGCTGAGGAAATGGTTCGGCCATCAGCCGAGCAGGTTCAAGATGTTCTCAATACGCTACAAGAAGGAGCTGCGAGACAACAGGACCGTGGACAAGCTCCTTGCCATAATAGACGAGGAGGATCCAGTTACGCTTCTGTATTCTTCAAGCGACACCAAGTACAACAACGCTGTGGTGCTTCTTTCCTTCCTCAAGGCCAAGCTGAAAGCTAGGGAGAGGGAAAAGCTGAAAGCAAGGGCCTGAATCAAGCAGAGTGGTAATCTGGAAGTTATAATAGACACCAGTTCAATCCTATTCTCGTTCGAATACAGAAAGGATGTATTCGGGATCGTTGAGGCGGAGTTTCCCCATGCCACTATCTCAATATCCCGGGGCGTACTGCGCGAACTCGAGACCGCTGCGCTCAACAGGGGCAGGAAGGGCGCCGCAGCGCGCACCGCCCTGCTCGCGGTAAAGTCTAAAAAACTTAAGGTGTATAATAATAACGGACATGTTGACGCGTGGATAGTGGGAATGGCGCGCGCATCTGGCGGAAAGGTGGCAATAGTCACCAATGATACGCTGCTTGTAAAAAGGCTCCACAGCTTTCAGGGTTTGAGGATAAGCAAGCTGTCAAAGGATGGCAGGCTCAGATATTGACGCTTAAATGGTGAATCTATGTATAACGTGTATGCTGTAAAAGACACATTCAGCCTTCCTCCTGAGTATTTTGGCAAGAACCTTGAGGTTGCAGCCCAGGACATACTGCAGAGGAAGTATGAGGGCTACTCCGACAAGGATATGGGGATAATACTTGCGATATTCAACGTAAGGGATATAAGCGACGGCGAGATATACCCGGGAGATCCTGGGACCCACCATGAGGCGGAGTTCGACGTCCTTACCTACATGCCGGTGGTCAACGAAATAGTGGTGGGCGAGGTTACCGAGCTCGCTGAATTCGGCGCCTTCGTCAGGATAGGCCCCATGGAAGGGCTTGTGCACGTTTCTCAGATGGCAAACGACTTCCTCTCCTACGACAAGAAGACGCAGCAGTTCACATCGCGCCAGAAAGGGCTCAACATAAAGAAGGGCGACGAGGTGTTCGCCAAGATATCTACGGTGAGCATGAAGGGTGGCGTCAAGGGATCGAAGATAGCGCTAACGATGAAGCCCGAAGGGCTCGGAAAGCCAGAATGGTTCTCGCTTTCGCAGAAGGGCATCAACTCAAAGAAGCAGAGGCCAAAGAAGTAATTATGGTGATATCATGTCAGACGAAAAAGCCTGCAAGAATTGCGGCCTGATAATAAGCCACGGCGATACGTGCCCGCTATGCGGTTCAAAGGAGATGTCCACAAAGTGGTCAAGCTACGTCATAGTAGTCAATGCGGAAAAATCGGCGATAGCGAAGAAACTCAACTTCTCAGTCAACAGCACCTATGCAGTCAATGCGGATTGATAAAGAGGCTTAAGCCCCCTTTTCATTTTCCTCATTCTTCTGTCCGCTCTCGATTGCGGCCTTTATGTACTCCTCCTGAACGTCGACCTTCTCGAACTCCTTCATGTATGTGAAAAGCGCAGCTATGAGGCTTGCCTTTCCAACGAAGTAGTCCGCATTCTTGTTGACTTTGCTGTCATAAATTAGCGTTGCACTCTTTCCCTTGACTTCGACCTTGCTTGGCTTGGCGCTGTAGGTGTCGCCCAGTGCCTCAACTTTCTTTGCAGCGTCTTCAAGCTTTGATGATATCTTTATCTTGTACTTTATGTTCTTCCCCGCATAAGGGTTGTTCGCGTCCACAACTACCCTTCCTGAGTTGACGCTTTTCACGATTGCTGGCGCATTGTCTATGTTTATCTCCATTCCTGGAACCGGATCTATATCGTGCGCCCTGAATTCCGAAAGCGGCATTACCCTGACCAGGTCGTCGCTCCTCTCGCCGAAAGCCTCCTCCGGCTTGAACGTGAACTCCTTCTCCTCGCCAACGCCCATCTTCCTTATCTCCCTGTCCAGACCCTTTATCACTCCTCCCGAGCCTACTATCACGAGCACCTTGCCGTATTTTATCTTGTCGTTGTATATACCCTCCTTCTTGGCGCTCTCCTCATAAGTGGTCGCTATGAGCTTGCCTGCGTCGGCATCCCATGCTTGGTACTCCATCTCTACAAAATCTCCATCTACGAATGACATAATGCATCAACCCTGAGTATCAAATGCAGCACTGTGCGTGCATCGGAATACAAATAGTTATTTATAATTCTACAGAGAAATCATTTTATAACTATCCCCGCATAAGGGTTGTTCGCGGTAATGGTTCAATGGATGAAAAAAGAAAGAAGAGCTTCCTGTTCTTCGGGTCGCTCTTCGTGGCGGTGATATTCCTATCATCTTACGCGTCGTTCGGCAGCAACGGCAATCCGCTCCAGAGCAACAGTACCACGACTATAAATTTGAATGTAGTAACTAACTACGCTTCGGGAAACGTGAACGGCACCATACTCAAATACTCAAACCACTTCTCCATATCGGCTGCAAACGGCACCAATGCAACTGCGCTTGCAGATCTTATCAACAAGCTTGAGGCGAACAGTTCAATAACCCGCTATAGCGGCGGCAACCTGAGCTACTCAATAGATCAGGGCACAATGAACGCTTTCGACATATACAAACTGCTGCGCAGCAACAATATCAATGCCAGCTTTTCGGTGACGAGCGTTGTAAAGCTACCTGCCGAGGCGTACCTGAGCAACCAACAATATTCTTACTATACGGTATTGCCCAACGCAAACTACTCACTTTCACTGCCCTCACTCCTGAGCATAGGCAGCAATGTCCCTATACATATAATTACAAGTGTCATATACAAAAACAATAGCGGCGTATACAAGATACTCACTCCTACCACAATGAATGTGACGCTGAAGCAATGAACGTATCTTACGCGTCAGCTTCATCCCTTGAATGGCGCTCAAGGCTTCTTCCTATAGCAGAAAGCTTCTGCATATCCAGGTAAGAATCGTTCTTCCCTATTCCGGAATCTATCACGTACTTCCTTATTGCCTCGGGCTTTATGCCCCTGTTCCTGAAGCCCATTATTGTCGGGGCTCGCGGGTCGTCCCACCCGCTCAGCCTTCCTTCAGCTATCGCCTTCCTTATGTCTGACTTGTGCGCCATCTCCCCCCTTACCTTCAGCACGCCAACTTCCAGGATATGCGGTTTATCCCAGGAGAAGTACTTGAAAACATACTCCTGCTTCATCTGGTTTA
>JAJZWO010000066.1 GCA_021846635.1 Microcaldota archaeon
AAATGGAAACACAATATTCCACACTGGTTCGTGCCATGATGGCAATGGCAAGGTCAAGAAAAGGGCAAAGCTCGATAGAGTATCTGATGATGCTCTCAGCAGTCAGCATAGTTATCATAATAGCCCTAGCCATGATAACGCAGCTAAAGGGTGCTGCCGTGCACTCATTCTTCAATGGGACTAACGGCAGCGTAATATCGACGCTCAAGTCAGAGCTTGGAAATATAACCACTCAAGGGTAGGTGTTCTAAATGGAGACAAAAGCGCAAATCACGCTAGAATTCCTTATATACATGGCTGTTGGCATTTCTGCCCTTGCGACGGCCATCTATGCCACAGCAGGGATTAGATCGGGCTACTCCAATGGAATATCCAAGTACGAGCTTGAGTCTTTCTTCAGCCATATAAGCGCAATGCAGCAATACGGCAGCTCCTCGTTTGCTGCATACGTGCCAAAATCGGTGTGCTCGTGCTCCGGATCCGAAACCGTAGCTTGTGGAAATTACAGCGTGTACTATGGTGCAGGAATAAAACTTAGCCCATCAATATGCGAATACTCTGGCTCTGTGGAAAACATAAGCGAATCGTACTCTGGGACGGATTTATACCTGATAAGTGGTTCGCCATGATGGGCCAAATAACCCCCATGTTTATAATATCGCTTGCGCTGGCAGTCTCGGTTCTCACAATTTTAATCGGCATATCGGCATATGCATCATTGGTCTTTTCAGGCATAAATTCCGGGATTTCGGCATCATCTTTTGCAATGAGGAACACTATAAGCCAGGCGGCACAGGTCCCGAATTACTACGGCATATGGGTCGAATGGCAATGAAAGCACTTTTTGTTGGTTTGGAGCAGATTGTCGCGATCTCAATATTGTTAACATCGGTTTTGCTGGTAACCGGGCTTTTAGCCAATCATTACCGTTCATCTGCTCTTAATTCAAAGTCGGCAATGGAAAAGCTTTCTGCATACTACGAAATGCAGCAAATGGCATATGCCATGGCAACAGGCAATGCATATCCTGTTTTGCAAGTGGGCAACTCGATTAAAATTACGCGCTTATCCGACTATGGCCCGGAAAACCAGACTTGCAGCTTAAATTACACTGTGAATGAAGGATACGTTTGCGGCATAGCCGCGTATTCGGGAAAGATCTACTTAATTAGGGTGTATCAAAATGAATGAATTGCGCAGTATAAAGCTGCAGAGCTCAATAGAGTTCATGATCATAATGGCAGCAGTTGCAAGCATGGGGGTAGTCGGCGTATCCTACTATTCCCGCGTACATTCCGTAATGATGGGCGCATTGAATGCAAAAAATCCAAATCCCACGAGCCTTAACGGATCGATGGCTGCAATCAACGATACAATAAGCGCATATCTCCTTGCTCCGGTGCTGCAGGTTGGAAACGCTTCAATGGCAACTCTGCTGGTGTCTACGTCCCTGCCATCGAAAATATCTGCGAATATAAGCAGCGCGACAATAAGCCTGAGCCGAAAGAATTTCAGCAGCAACGGCTATGAAAGGCAGGCAGCATTCGTCTTCTATGCTGTTCCAATGTCAACAGGAGCAGGCATAGTATCGCTTGAAATAACAGCCATCAACGGAAGCAGCAAATCCGAATACCGTGCTAACGTCACGCTTTACGCGTACCAAAACAAACAAAGCCAATCGCAGGGCAATCAGTCCAGCAATGAGATACGCTACGTATATCTGCATCCGGAAAACGAATCTGTCACATACACGACCGGAAAGCAGTCAAAGCTCTATTACATAACGGAGAGTTCCCACTGCAGCGAGCTCAACTTTTTCGGGCAGCAGATGCCGATACAATCGCAATGCCCAGGGGCATCATGGTATTTCTGGGCCTTCTCCGCAAACTGTTATTATGGAAGCGCACAGGTGCCTACAAAGACCTACTGCGTATACAAAACTTATTCAGGGTACAATGCCAGTGCGCTTTCTTCAGTCCCGAAATACAATTACAAAATCAATTTTGGGATAGGGTACAATAACCTCAATCTGAGCTCTAAACTAATCCAAAGCTCTCAATTTTCCAACATAACCCTAAACACGAAGGTCTTCGGAACTGCTTCTCCAGGCAATTCAATCTACGCCCAATCGATACAGCCAGATTCCATATACATTTTCAGTTCTAGGGGCAAAGCGTATGTCGGGAGCGATGCGAACTACTCTGCTTACGAATACGCTTACTCTGGCGTAAAGGATGACCTGGCGTACTACAACAATTCCGACAACGGCGCCACCGGAACTATAGAAAGGGAGATATACTCTTACAACAACTCCCTTTCAAAGCTGATAGGAACGCTTGCGCCTGCCAATTCCAGCTCTTGCAAAGCTTCGATAAGCACAGCTGGCATAGCATATTCCTGCAAGCCTGATTCCCCGATGCAATTCTACAACGTTTCAGCAGACATATACAACTATACTGGAAAGCAGTTGGAATACAGCTATATGGGCTCTGAAATAAGGGTGAGTTGATGAAGGCACAGCTCGCAATTCTGGAATCTGTGATTTGCATGGTGCTGCTTTTCTCAGCAGCATATTCAGTATTCATTCCGGCATCTGAGGAGCCATCCCAATTTCCCAGCCCGCTTGGCCCGGCGTTATTCAGCCTGGTTTCCGTATACGAGAACAATCAATCAATGCATACCTGCATGAATTCAGGAATATATTCTTCTTTATGCAATGCTACAATAAATGACACTATGCGGGTTTACGGCCTACGCGGCTTAAGCATAAGCGTAGGCGAGCATTATACTGCCATTGGTCAAGTATCCAACTGCAACTACGTAAAAAACTACTGCATAGCAGTAGAAGACAATGGGACGGACTACATGTGCGTCAAAATGTGTGGTTGAATGTCGCTTTTCGGCCTGGGTGTGCTTGCCACCTCTGTGATAATAGCCATGCTTGTGTCACATGCGCTTGCGATAATGCATTCGCAGGACTCAGCGTTAAACAACACGGAAGCATACGAAAACATTGCCTATATAGAAGCGTTCGCATATTCAAGCAGTATCATGGCAGAAACACATGCCAATTCTTCTGTATTGTATATGGATCTTGCCGGAAGCGCTTCAATTGACGGAATAAAGATAACGAGAGAATCCAGCGGCCTTCTTGTCCAGACCTATTCCTCCCCATATGCAGTTTCATTTATAAGGGTAGAAAAATAGAAAGGTTCAATTTCATAATTTCTGGTCCTTAATTATTTTTCTTATTTCGATTGCATAATCCTCTGGCATTATGTTGCTGCCGTAATAACCTAGCATCTGCATGGGCCCTATATCTGATATCCTCGGCGTTACCTCTATGTGAAAATGAAAATCCTTCTCGTATTTTAGGCTGTAACCCAGTATGTTATACGGATGGGTTCCGAAATATGCGTTGTTGGCAACTACTATTTTATTGCACACTGACAAAATGTGAGCCAATTCCTGATCGCTCAATTCGCTGAGTGCGCTTACGTGCCTTTTTGGCATGACTACCGTTTCGCCGGTATACAGCTGTGCG
>JAJZWO010000067.1 GCA_021846635.1 Microcaldota archaeon
TCGCGCGACTGTTCCGGAAATATGGTTGAAATATCCTTTCCAAGCATTGCGTCGTTTCCATAGTCGCCAAGCCACCTCTTCGAGGCGTGGATAGCAGTTATCGCCATCGTGCTTGAGAGCTGGGCGAGCATGACCCAGTCGCTTGACTGGATTATCGATGTTATTGCGCTGGCCATAGTGCGCGCTGTCTCGTCATGGATGCTGACTATTGAAAGCGAAGAGCTTATAGGCCTGAGAGTCGCGGTGTACACGCTTTGTGTCCCATCCCTGGATGGAAGCCTGAACGTCTGCTTCCGTGATGCGCTCCTCAGCTGCTGCGGCTCGCCCATTATGGTTGATATGTTTTCGCCGCGCACCGATAGGCCGAACCTTGCCGTCGCTTCCTTGTTAGCCCGGATTATCTTTCCTGAATCGTCTATTATCAGCTGGGGCACCTGCGAATTGAAGGCCCCATCGAAATAGTCGGTAAGTTTTGCAGCTTTCCGCGACTCCGACCTGAATGATATTGCCGAGCCGACGAAAGAGTATCCTATGCTCAGCATGCTGAGCACGTCGTTGCTGAACTTCTCCTGAGATGTCGAGGCGAATTTGGCTATCGAGCCCACTTTGCCCCCAGATACGAATGGCACAGCAGCGCAGCTCAGGAACCCCTTGTTCTTAAGCTCTATGAGCTCCGGAAATGCTGAATAGTCGCTTAGCTGGTTGTCGACATAAGGCTTCCTGGTGTTTGCCACATACTCCTCAAGCTTCCCGAGCTTCTTCTCGTGTGATGGGAGGACCAACTCCAGATGCTCTATGCCAAGTATTTCACGTGATATTGAGGAGAATTCTGACGCTATCCTGTCGTAGTCGCTTGTGACAGACAGCCTTGAAATGAGTTCCGAAAGGAAGCGTTTAATCACGATGTCCTCTGCCATTGATACCGTAAGTATGATTGCAGGATAAATATTTAACTTTGCAAGCGTAAACCCCTATGATTCATTATGGATCCTGAAAGGCTTTTTGATGGAGTATACCGCATAAACGGCAGGCTCTTCACGAAGAACATAACCCCCGGATACGCAGTATACGGCGAGGAGCTCGTCGATATAGGAGGCGAGGAGTACAGGAGCTGGAACCCGTACAGGAGCAAGCTGGCTGCAGCGATAATGAACGGCCTCAAGGAGTTCCGCTTCGGCGCTGGAGAATCGGTGCTCTACATAGGAGGAGCCACTGGCACGACAGTAAGCCATGTGAGCGATGTCGTCGGAAGCAGCGGCAGGGTGTACTGCGTGGAGCTCTCTGAAAGGAACATGCGCGAGCTCGTAAAGGTGTGCGAAAGGAAGGGCAATATACTGCCGATACTTGCCGATGCCAGCGATGCGGAGAGCTACTCGGACATTGTTGGCGAATGCAGCATACTTTATCAGGACGCTTCAGCAAGGGACCAAGCCGCACTGCTGCTCGCAAACAGCAGATTCCTGTCGAAAGGAGGATACGCATACTTCGCCATAAAATCGCAGAGCATAGACATATCAAAAAAACCCAGTGAGGTATTTAAATGGGAGCTGAAAAAGCTAAGCGTGGCGTACGACCTCGTCGAGACCGTCGCCATAGAGCCGTACGACATGCTGCACATGTTCGCCGTGCTGAAGAAGAGGTAATTGCCTGGCAAACGACTATTATGTGGCTGCGATGGAAAGATTCTGCAGCAGGGCAAAGAAGCTCTACTGCCCATATTGCGGCACCGAGAGCCTTGCGTTCAGCCATTTCGGCATATGCAGAGGATGCGAGGCGCCGCTTTCGCAAAGGAAAGCTGACGTGTCTGCCTCTGACAATGCGCTAGTCGCTGCAAATGAGCAAATAAACAAGCTATGCACGGAAGGGGATTTGGAAAAGGCTGCCGCGGCTCTTGACGCGAAGCTGTCGTCGCATTCGGAGCCCGGATTTCTGCTCGCTGCGGGGCTGTTCTACATACGCTACTCGAATGACGAGCTGAAAAAGATACGCTACGACCTCGACGGATTTATGGAGGACAATGCAATGCACAGGGAAAACTCAGAAAAGCTAATGCTGCATGCAAAGATGCTGCTCAACCATGCGATCAAAGCTGCAGAGAAGCACGCTGCGGACGAGGGAGGCATGTCGATGGAGTACATACCATTTCTCGCTGAGATCAAGCTCGGACATGTCAAGGGTGCGGAATACCGAATGAACAGGATAAAGAAGGACGAAAACGCATACTTGAAGGACTATGCGGAGGTTGTGATGCACGCACACATGAAGAAGGCAGAAAGCCTCCTGGAGCACTGCGACAGGATGATACGGGACGGGAAGGTAAACCTCAACTTGTTCTATTACATAGGGTATGCGCTCTTCCTGAAGAAAGCGTACGCTGATGCGAGGACTGTCTTGGAGTACCTGAATAGGGTTGGCGACCTTGATGCCGCCAAAATCCTCATGTCCGACATGGATAGGCTATACGGGTGATTTGCATTTCTGAAGAGGACATTATCAATGTTGCGCGCAAACATGCGCTGAAGAACGCGCTTGACTACGGAGTTGCAAAGGCAGGCCCTGTGATAAGCAAGGTCTTTGCGGAGATTCCTGACTCAAAGAAGGACAGGACTAAAACCGCAGAGCTGGTCGACAATATAGTTGAATGGGTTAACAAGCTAAGCAGGAGCGAAGTTGAGCTTGAGGTATCAAAATACACTTTCCCGGAAAAGAAGCAAAGGGAAGGGCTTCCGGATTTGCAGTGGGTAACCACGGGGATGCACGTCAATACTCGCTTTGCACCTAATCCTAGCGGCTTCCTGCACATAGGTCATGCCAAAGTCGCAATACTGTGCGACGAATACGCAAAGAAGTATTCTGGAAAGTTTTATGTGAGGCTCGAGGATACCGATCCTAAAACTAAGAAGCCGATACTCAAAGCCTACGATGCAATAGTGGAAGACGTGAAGTGGCTGGGGTGCAACATAGCCGAGGCAATAAGGCAGAGTGACAGGATGGAGCTGTATTACTCTTATGCAGAGAAGCTTATAGAAGCAGGAATTGCTTACGTGTGTACGTGCGACAAGGAGACGATGCATAGCAACAGGCTCAACGGAGTTGCATGCCAATGCAGGTCTCTCGATGCGAAAGAAAACATGAAAAGATGGAAAAAGATGATGAGCGGCTACAGGGAGGGTGAAGCTGTTCTCAGGCTCAAGACGGACATGTCGCATTCTAACGTTTCTGTGCGCGACTGGGTCATGTTCAGGATAATAGATGAGGAGCATCCGCTTACAAAGGACAAATACAGGGTATGGCCGCTCTACAACTTTGCAGCTGCGATAGACGACCATGAGCTTGAGATAAATCTTGTAATACGCGGAAAGGAGCATGAGATAAACCAGATGAAGCAGGAGTATGTTTTCAAGTACTTCTCCTGGGATAAACCGCATATCCTGGAAGTTGGCGTGCTGAAGGTAAGGGGGGAGATGGCGCACAAGTCAGACATAAGGAAGGCGATAGC
>JAJZWO010000068.1 GCA_021846635.1 Microcaldota archaeon
TTTCTTCGAAAAACGCGAGTATAATGTTTGTAGGGATAAATCCGCACTACGGTTCCTACAATCGCGGTGTCCCTTTTTCGAACAACAAAATGTTCTGGTACCTTCTGAACCGCTCGGGCATAATAAACGAGGATATGGAGGACCTCAGAAAAGATGGCAGCTTGAAACGCATATACAGGAAGAAATTTCTGAAAACGTATAACCTCAATTTTACAAACATAATAATCAGGCCTTCGCGTGATGTGTCGCAGCTCAGGAGGGGGGAGGAAGACAGGGGCAGAAAGAGAATTTCGCGTTTGATCGCGTCTAATCACCCCAAGGTTGTATGCTTCATAGGAAGGATTACATATTCAAAATTTATTGGGAACAATAATTTTGATTTTGGCTGGCAGGGGAACATAAACAGCTCAAGAGTGTATGTGATGCACTTTCCCATAAGAGGGCGTGCGCAGGTAAGGATAGACGAACTAAAGGAGGTAAAAGAGGCTGCATCCAATGCCAAAAAATAATGATGTCGTCTTCACCATAGGCCATTCGACGCGAAAGCTTGGGGAGTTTGTAAGGGTATTGGAAGCGTATGGAATAGATGAAGTGGTTGATGTGCGCACCATACCAAAATCCAGGGCAAACCCGCAGTTCAACGAGAAAAGGCTGGAATCCGGCTTGAAAAGGCGCCACATACGCTACAGGCACATGAAAGAGCTTGGAGGCCTGAGGCACCCCTCCAAGGATTCAGTCAATACATATTGGCGCAACATGTCGTTCAGGGGTTTTGCGGATTACATGCAGACGGGTGCCTTTGCAAGCAGCATCAAGAAGCTGATGAAGATGGCAGTGGGTAGGCACATAGTTTTGATGTGTGCAGAGGCAGTGCCCTGGAGATGCCACAGGTCTCTGATAGCAGATGCGCTTACCGTTAGGGGCGTAATGGTAAGGCACATATTCAGCGCTACCAATGCCAGGGACCATAAGCTCACACCTGGTGCGAAAGTCCGGAAGAATGTTATAGTATATAAATAAATGCAACTCCAATTTATTCAGGTGTCTTTATGGATAACGTGGCGGGGACGAGCAAGATGGCACGGCTGTACATAGCCACGGGATTCCTTTACTTTGTAGTAGGCACCATTCTTTTGGCATTTAACATTTCGGGTCTGATGCCGATAGCCAGGGATCCGATATTCATACTTCTGCTTTACGGCTTTGTGACACAGCTGATTTTCGGGGTCTCGTACATCTTCGTTCCTGGAGTTTCCAGGCATAGCGGAACAGGCTATAGGACAATAATTGTAGAATACGCCCTGCTAAATGTAGGGATAATAGCGTTTGAGAGCGTTGCACTCACGAGCCAGAAGAGCGTCCCGATCCTCTTCTTCGGACTCGTTGCTTTGCTGATAGCCGTTATGCTGCACGCGGCAAACATCTGGAAGACGATAATAGGAAAAAAGAAAGCTGCAACTTAACTTACGGAATTGCGGATTTTCGATAGAATCTCGGTTTTTTCCTTGTTCTCCAGATTATCGTCAACCCATGGATAGATGCCTTCTTCTTCCATCTTGTCATGTGCAGCGAGCAGTTGCTCCATGTCCGTCTCAAAGCTTACACTGCTATTAATTTGACCGGAAGCAATGCCGTTTAAATCCTCCCTCATTCTATTGTGTTGCATTATCAGCTCGTCTATCATTCCGGAGTCGTCTCCCAATTCACGCTTCACCGGCGGGAAGAGAATGTTTTCCTCCCAGCCCATGTGCCGCTCCAAGCCTGCCTTGAATTCAAGAAAAAGCTGCCTCCTCTCATTGTCATTCTTAGATTTCCGAAACGTCTGAAAGATATGGTCTAGCCTTGAATGGTCCTTTGACATGAAATCGGTTATACTCTCCTTCTTCGCGTCATAATATATTGACTTTGCATGCTTCCACACGTCCCATGCGACGGCAAATTTTATTACCTGTGGTTCAGTACCATTTGTCGCTTCATCCAAGGTGAGCTTGTACTTTGTCCGCATGTAATCCAGAAACTCCTTGTCGTACTGCTCCATATAGGACATACTGCCATTAAGTTATTTAAATGAAATCCGGCATGGCATTTACACCATGGTACATCTTGTACAATGGAATATCCTCAGCCACGCAACTTCGATTGGAATGATTTGGCGCAGCTAAGAAAGTCGTATGGCTTATCCTTTGAATTGGAATGAGAGCGCGTTGTACTCCTTGGCGTTGTAGACGCATATGCCCTTGTCGTGCAGCAGGGCGAATTCAGAAACTCCGCTGTCGAGAACCATCTTGCTGCATATCGTGCAATACGGGCTCCCTGAGCTTTTTTTTGGCGCCGTCACTGTCCAGTCTTATGAAGTACAGCCTTGAGCCTTTCAGTTTATCCGGATTTACCTTTAGCGCTTCCATTATCGCCCTTTGCTCTGCATGCATGCAGCAAGTCCTGTCGGATTTGAAATTGGATAGAAGCTCATCCTTGATGCAACGATCGGGATGCTCGTCCAGGGGAAGCGAATTGAAACCCGAACCTATCATTTCATTGCCCTTGATTATTACAGCGCCGCATTTGGACCGGAGGCATGTGGATTTTTCTGCTATTTCGGCGGCCATGTCTATATACTTCTTTGCGGCAATTTCTTGCTCTCCGGATAGAAACTCCAATCAACCACTTGATGACGCTGTTCATGACAGAAGCGTGTCTCAACGAGCTATTAGGCTGGAAATAAATAAAAAGCACTACAAGCTCTATAACAGCGTTGCCTTAGAATGCATCGCCAGAAGCACGAGATGTGCGTCATGCACACCTTGGGGTTGGATTTAAAGTGGGCGGGCATTTCAACGCTTTTTATATTTTACCCCTCTAGACCAGTTTTTTATGATTGTGCGTCTTTTATATGAATTAGGCACGATTGCATAAGCCCGCCTGCCCTTATACAGAATACGTTTTCCGATGACCGCATGACACGAAGGGCAGTCCAGGGTGCCCAAATTTGCGGTTTTGGGCGTTGCGCCTCTATTCCTCAGTATTATCCTGTTTAGATAGCATCTTTTCAAAAAACCCTGTTTCCCATCTTTCTGGTAAACCAGCATTCGCGTAGAGCATTTTCTACAAGATATGTATAGTATCGAAAAGAGGTTTTCATACCTCTTTGAGTATTTGTCTCTCTTCACTAGATAATTTCCAAATCCAGGTATGCGCACGGTTACCAAATAACACACCTTAGTAAAAATCAAAACATAAATTAATAGCTTGTGGCGCGGGGGCAGAACCTGAAGCGCATCGCCCGAAGCACAGGATGTGTGTAAGGCACATCTCCGACAATCGGCTTGCATATGATATGCTACCTAACCTTTCAACAATCTGAGTTTCTTGACGAATTCCTCAAAAACAAGGTGTTTCTTCTCGGGACTTAATTGAAAGACAGTTTTTATTATTGCGCCGCCAGTGATTGTGAATATGTAATTCAGCTTTATCAC
>JAJZWO010000069.1 GCA_021846635.1 Microcaldota archaeon
TGCAAGCTCTACTTCAACAAGGGCTATGTAGCGCTGCTGAAGAGCGAGGTTGCATGATTTTTATGCGCTTACACGCGGAACCAGCAACGTTTTATATTTATTAAGAGGAAAAGATGTAGCGATTCACATGGTAAGCAGGGAGCAGATAGTTGAGGCGCTCAGGGAGTGCAAGGACCCCGAGCTCGACGCCAACATAGTTGACATAGGGCTTCTCTACGGGATAAGCATAGACGCGTCAAGCAACATAAAGCTTACCCTTACAATGACCTCGCCTATGTGCCCGGTCACGAGCATAATACTAGCTGACGTGCAGCTCAGGCTTGAGAAGCTTGAGGGCGTAGGCAAGGTTGAGATGGACCTTGTTTGGGATCCGCTCTGGAGCCCTGACATGATGAGCGACGAGCTCAAGTACAGGGTAGCATGAATAGGTATGGCGCTTTCGCGCTCCCGCAATGCATATATATCATAGCATTGATATAATCGGGAAACAGGTAAAATCTCGTTTTGATAACGGTGTTCAATTGAGCAATTTTAGGGATCTAGCCATAGATGAATGGCTATTGGAAAACATGAAGAAGATAGGGTTCGAAACCCCTACAGAAGTGCAGGAGAAGAGCATACCCAAGATACTGGAGGGCCACGACATAGTGGTCAGGGCAAAGACGGGCACGGGGAAGACCGGCGCCTACATGATACCAACGCTCCAGATGATAAAGGGAAAGGGCAACGGCATACGAATGCTTATAGTGCTTCCGACAAGGGAGCTGTCTCTACAGGTGTACCACTTCGGAAGGCAGCTGACGCGCGGCACGAGCATACGCGTAGGCATAGTTTATGGAGGTGTCTCGATAAACCCGCAGATAGACAGGCTTCGCGAGGGAGTGGAGGTGCTGGTCGGCACCCCCGGAAGGCTGCTTGACCTTATGGAGAGAGGGGAGCTTGACCTGAGCAAGGTTGAATTCCTGGTGCTTGACGAAGCTGACATAATGCTGGACATGGGATTCATAGACGACATAGAGACGATAATCTCCAAGACCAACAGGGCGATAAGGAAGATGCTGCTCTTCTCCGCAACCATGCCCAACGAGATAGTAAAGATAGCCGACAAGCACATGAAGAACAAGGTTAGGCTCAGCGTGGGCAGCGAGGAGGAGATAACGGCGGAGCACATAAAGCACCTGTACTGCGTTGCAAGCAGCTCTTTCAAGTTCTCGACGCTTCTCGCTTACATGAAGAAGTACAAGCCGAAGAAGACTATAATATTCACGGCGACGCAGGGGCGCACCGAGAACATATACTCTGTGCTCAAGGCGGTGGGCTACAAGCCGCTTCTGCTTCACGGAGGACTGACGCAGGCGAAGAGGGAGCACCAGATAGGCGAGTTCAGGGCCGAGCGCGGCGACATACTCATAGCGACCAACGTCGCAGCAAGAGGAATAGACATAAAGGAGATTACAGACATAATCAACTTCGATGCTCCTGACGACCCGAAGATATACGTCCACAGGGTTGGAAGATCTGCCAGGATGGGCAGCGAGGGCAGGGCATTCACAATCTTTGAGTATTCGCAGATACACATGGTAGGAGTGATAGAGAGGATAGCCGGCGTAAGGCTGGAGAAGGTCAGGCTCGAGACCAAGGAGTTCGACAACCTGGAGTTCGGCAGGATGATAAGGGAGAGGCGCGAGACGGAGGACAGGCTGCCCCGCTTTGCTGGAAGGGGCCACGGCGACCGCAGCCACGGAGGGGAGAGGAGAGGCTTCGGAGGAGGGCGCCGCGGCGGCTACGGAAGGGATGGGGGCCACGGAGGCTACAGGCGCGACAACCGCGACCGCGGAAGCAGGCCGAGAAACGGTTATTAATCCGAACAGAGAATAAGTAGCATGAATCTTGACGACGTGAGGAAGAGCCTGCCATACGAGGTGTCTGAATCACTCGAGAGCAGGGGAATACGCGAGTTCACACCGCCTCAGGAGATGGCGCTGAAGGGAGGGCTTCTAAGCGGAGCCAACATGCTGATATCATCGCCCACGGCGAGCGGCAAGACCCTGGTTGCAGAGCTGGCTTGCATACGCAGCATAATACTTGAGGGGAGAAAGGCAGTTTACATCGCGCCGATGAAGGCGCTCGTTGGCGAGAAATACCGCGAATTCTCTGAAGCATACCCGTTCGTCAAGTGCTCCATGAGCACGGGCGACCTCGATTCTACCGACCAGAAGCTAGCCGATTCTCAGATGATTTTCGTATCGACCGAGAAGTTCGACAGCCTGATGAGGCATGGGATAGGCTGGCTGGGCAGCATAGGGTGCATAGTCTTCGACGAGGTGCACATGCTCGGGGAGGGGCAGAGGGGCCCGACGCTCGAGATGCTTATGACCAAGCTCTTTGGGCAGACCAAAGCCCAGATGATAGCGCTGAGCGCTACGGTAGGCAATGCTGGCGAGATTGCCGAATGGATGGGCGCCGAGCTTGTGCAGAGCGACTTCAGGCCTGTCAAGCTCTTCAAGGGGGTGGTGTACGGGAGCAGCGTCTGCTACAAGGAGGAGGGCTCAAGAGCCTACAGGAGCATTGAGCTGGAGGGCAAAAGCGCTGTCAGCGAGGCCAGGGTTGTGGAGGACACCATACTGATGGGCAAGCAGGCGATAATCTTCTACGCGTCAAAAAGGAATGCCGAAGCCGGGGCTGCGCGGCTCGCCCTCGCTGTCGGCAAGCAGGCAGGCAACAGGGAGGAGCTTGAGGAGCTCGCCTCGAAGGTGCTCAACGTGCTTGAGAGGCCGACCGAGCAGTGCATCAAGCTCTCGGAGCTTGTAAAGAAGGGCGTTGCTTTCCACCACGCAGGGCTTCTAAGCGAGCAGAAGTCGCTCGTCGAGAACGCGTTCGCAAAGGGCTTGATAAAGGTGGTTTGCTCTACTACCACCCTTGGACTCGGTGTTAACCTTCCGGCGCACACCGTGCTCATCAAGGACGTGCACAGGTACAACGGCTTCGGGAGCGACCGCATAGGGATAAACGAGGTTACGCAGCTGCTCGGGAGAGCGGGCAGGCCGAGATACGATACGACAGGACGGGGATTCATAACCGCGCCCGGAGAGGAGCAGGCTAAGAGGCTCTACAGGGACTACTTCGAGTCGGATCTGGACCCCGTATATTCGGGGATAGGGGTAGTGCCTGTTATGCGTACGCACATACTTGCGCTTATATCTGAGGAGTACTGCAACAGCATGAGCGAGCTCTCGGGCTTCATAGGGAGGACTTTCTACGGCAAGCAGTATGGGGACAGGTACAGGATAGAGGAGCTTCTCGAGGAGGTCGTGTCTGAGCTGGTACGCTGGGACTTCGTCGAGGAGATCAATGGAGGGATAAGGGCTACGCGCCTTGGAAGGAGGGTGAGCGAGCTCTACATAGACCCTCTTTCCGCGAGATGGATACTCGACTCAATAGGAAAAGAGAGGGACACGAT
>JAJZWO010000070.1 GCA_021846635.1 Microcaldota archaeon
AGGCGATGAGGCCCTGCCCTGATAGATGGCTTTATGTGTGAACCAGGCCAGGCCGGAAGGAGCAACCTTAAGCATATAGCTTTCGTGCGAACGCTCGCACCAGGCGTGCAAATAAGCCATGCTTTCAGGATACAGGACCGAGCTAATGCGGGACAAGCTTGCATCTACGACCCTATGCTGCATGCGCCTCTGCCGCTTGATGTTGCGATGGCGTAGATTGCTGCTGCGAACATTATAAAAACTGGAGTTGGATAAATATCTGCGTGCCGGGGTCGCCTAGTGGTAGGGCGGCAGCCTGCTAAGCTGTTTAGTCAGAAATGGCTTCCGCGAGTTCGAATCTCGCCCCCGGCGTCCAATCCTTTTATTCGCCAAGCGACTCCAGTATTTTATAGGCTGCTTTCTTCAGGTCGGAGATTGTGCCGGTATTTTCTATGTGGTAATCAGCTTTTGCTATCATGGTATCGAGACCTTCCGTTTCCTCTCCTGCAGCAAGAAGCCCCTCGCGCTCCTTCTCATCGCGCTTCATGAAATCTTCGTAGCTCCTAGGGTCGCCGCGCCTCCCCCGTGACAGCATTCTTTGGAACCTTACGTTATCTGGCGCGTTCACCGATATGAGCAATGCGTTCGGGAATTCTGCTTTTATCCTGTTCAGCTCCTCCTCTGTCCTCAAGCCGGTAACGACTATCTTTGCCGAGCCGAGCTTCTTTATCCTTTCAACAGCCCACGCTGCAACGACATCCCTGCCGTAAACTTCACGTATCATTCCGGAGAAGCCGCGTATGTCTCCAGCGAACTTCAGCGCGGCTGGATCGACCTTCATCCTTTCCCTTACAAGATCGCCAAGCTCAACCACGGCAAAGCCATCGCCGCCAAGTATGCCTGCAAGAGTGGTCTTTCCTGAGCACGGGTATCCAGTTATGCACACCACGATCTGCATTGAACCGGTAGATTATATGATGGCAACTACTAAAAATCAGGCTTTCCTTAGGAGTTCGTTTGCGAGTCCACGGAGCAGGGTGCGCACCTCCTCTTTGTTGTTGTCCACCTTTACGGTAATGCAGTTCGGCGTGGCTGTGCAGAGCCTTACATATTCTTCACGCATCCTAGTCTTTGGTTCTAGGCCCATGCGCTCAAACGCCTCGAGGTTTCCACGGGCGCCAAGAAGCTGCTTCCTGGGATCCACGTCAAGGAATACGGTAAGGTCAGGCTGGATGAATGTCCTGTTCACAGCGAGCAGGGCGTCGCGCTGCCTTTCCGAAAGGCCAGTGAGCACCGCATATGCTATTGTAGAAAAATAGTATCTGTCAGAAATGACCCACATTCCGCTATTCAGCGCAGGGATTATCTCCGACGAAACATGCTCAGCCCTGTCTGCCGTGAAAAGTAACTGCATCGTATAAGGGTTGAGCTTCAGGTCCATCAGGTTGCCGCGTATGTACAGGCCGAGCTTCGACTTGGTAGGTTCGGCTGTGAGCAGGCATTCAATTCCCATCTCATTGACTAGGTAGTCATTTAGAGATGCTGCCTGCGTAGTCTTCCCAGCACCGTCTATGCCTTCGAGCGCAATAAATTTTGCTTTCTTCACTGCCATAAATGTAGCCTCCGCCCAGATGGCACTTTGCATTCAGATTAGCTGATATAAATACGTTTGCAAGCATATCAGGGCTTCCGCTTTTTCTGCGCAGTGGCAGTTTTCCTGCCTCGCGCACAGGACAGGCACAGGCCGAGCTTGGAGTCGAAATGCTCGTCGCAGAAATGGCCGCCGCACATGCTGCATACGTGATGCGCTATGCGACCGCATTTCCTGCAAAGGGTTGCAATTTCAGGCACTTCATGCACTTTGTGTTGCGCTTTATATGCTGGTTCCTCAAGCAGCGCATAAAATATGCACGCGGCTTTGATAATAATCAAAATAATGAAATGGATAGTTTTATATTTGTATGGTGAGAGATAGGAAATGGGGGTATAGGTGCGGGTCGCAAACTGCAATGCAATTGTTGCGCACAACTTCTATTCCCGATTCTTCACAAGAAATCCTAATTCTGGTAGCATAAGCGTGGAGCTCGCTCCGGCAGGCTGGACTGCTGCAAACGCCTTTGCTTTCACTTCTCTCCTTGGATTTCACCAAACAGGAATCGGGCAGGATGGGGCGGACATTATCGTGGCTGATGCAGTCAAATTCTCTGGCTTATAAAATCCCGCACCTCCCTTTTCATTTCTTCTCTTTGCCAGTTTTCTCGTCCTGGAGGTCTATTATCCCGGCGAGGAGCTCCTTTGCTTTCGTGAAGGAGAGCGGCCGCATCCCTTTTTCCTTGGCGTACTTGCACTGGTACATTATCTGGGCATCGGTTATATGGGTCGAGTTGTCGATCTGCCTGCACTTGTTTATGTAGTCCAGTATTATTGGATACGCCGCGTCAGGATCCATCTTCTTGACGTTGACGAGGTAAGGCGCGAGGATAAGGCCCACCACTCGCTGCCGCACATCTGGTATTGGGTTGGCAAGTATGTTCTCTATCCATTCCGAGCTTTTTCCGGGAGCAGAGAGCTTGGGCTTTGGTAGCCTTATCGCCTTTGAATACTCGATTATGTCCTTTGGTATCTGGCTCTTCGGTATCGGGAAGCCGGTAGACATCGCTGATGCTATCGGTTCGGAAAGGAAGCTTGCGGTTTTCTGGAAATTCATGCGCACGATACCTTGCGACAGCTCCTGGTTCACAAGGCGGAACTGGCTCTCCTGTGGCGCATGGTGCAGATATTCGACGAAGCCGATTGAGTATCTATCGTCTTCGTATTTTAGGTTTATCCCAAGCTCAGAAGCTATCGCGCCGAGAACGCCTCTGTCTTCTAGGTAAAGGAATGAGGAGCAGCGTTTGGCTTCAGCCCTTATGTACTTCTGCATGAGGTCGTTGCGCTGTATCGAGCTGGCAAGCAGCCTTGCATACGGGTATGCCAGCACGTTTTCCAGTTTTGCAGAATCCATGCGCAGCCTGTACGCCTCAAGCTTGCCGCTCTTGAAAGCCTCTGAGACCCTTGCAGCTGCGCTCTTCAGTATTCTTTCTTTCGTCTCGGCAGATATCTTGTCGGCTGAGCTTTCCCTTACTATCTCTTTTGCTTTGGCAGTAAAAGGGTACTTGTAGGCGAAGTCCAGATCAGCGGTGGTGTACATTACTTATAATTCCTTTCTTCATTAATAAAAATCTTGATATGGCGCAGAAGCAGCGAGGTCTTGTGAGCAGGCAGATTTTAACGGGCAAATGTAATTGATGGCGCAAAAGCAAGTATGCACATCGGGTTTCATTGTTTTGGCTTGCTGATGTGCTACGCTACAATTAAAAGCCTTTTATAGGATAAACTATGTTGTGGGGCTGTACGCTAACCTGGCAGACTACCGGCCTCGGGCGTCGGCAATCCGAGTTCAAATCTCGGCAGCCCCATGCTTTGCTT
>JAJZWO010000071.1 GCA_021846635.1 Microcaldota archaeon
CTCTTGAACGCAGTTACAGTGCCTTCAGGATTCGCAACGGCCTGCCTCCTTGCAGGTTCCCCGACCAGGCGCTGGCCGTCCTTAGTAAAGGCCACATAGCTGGGGAATGCCTTACCGTATAGCGAAGCCCCCTCGCTGCTGGGAACTATTGTAGGCCTTCCGCCTTCAAGCACAGCCGCAGCAGAGTTGGATGTTCCAAGATCTATTCCTATTATTTTCATTTTTACACCTTTTAGCGTTTTTTTTTCCATTTTTTGTTATTTTAAATTCGGATTTCTTCATTTGCCTTCTTTGTCATTTTCCTTATTCTTTTGTGCTTCATGAGATTCCACATGTGCACCATTTGGCTTGGCTTCAGGCTCTTTTGATATTATCACAGAAGCAGGCCTCACCAATATGCCGTTCATTTTGTAGCCTTTCTTCAGTACTTCCAGAACGGTGCCTGGCTCCTTGTCTGTTTCCCTTGCCATTATTATCTCGTCTGTGTACGGATCGTATTTGCCATTCGGCTCCAATTCGCTAAGCCCTTCGGCCCTCAATGCGTCCATCATGTTGGCGTATACCATTTTAACACCTTTCGAAAGGTTTTCATCCTGGCTTTTAGCAGAAGATATCATTGCCAGTTCGAATTCGTCAAGAACCGGGAGCATTCTCTTCAGCATCTCTGCTTTTCCCACGTTCTTTGCGTTGGCCACTTCGGCAGAGGAGCGCTTCTTGTAGTTGTCAAATTCGGCCGCCAAGCGAAGCATCCTTTCCTTGAGCTCATCGTATTCCGCTTTTGTCACGGCATCTTTCCCTTTTGTCGAAGAGTTGTCTGCATCCTTGTCGGGGGCGTTGACGTTTTCCTTGCCATTTTTTTCATCAGTCATTCCCTGATTCACCTTTTTGCATTTTTTTCTTTGATTGCATTTCGCGCATTTGCTCCATGAGCATGCGGTCAAATTCTTGCGCCGCATCGTGCATCCTTGAAAACTCCCTGTCTATGTCATATTCTATTTCCTTTATGGTTGATGCCACATCTATAGCCCGCAGATAGTATTTTCTCCCTTTTTTCGTGACGAGCCCGCTGTTTATCAGCCTATTGAGATGGTATATGACTGTGCTCCTGGCTACTCCCTCCTTCTTTCCTATCTCTGAGCTTGTTATCCCTGTGTTAAGCCTTGACGCCACTATTAGCTTTTCCAGTATCTGCTGATCAAGGGCTTTGGCGCTTTCGTTGTTCTCTGCCAGGTCCAAGACCTCGCAGAGCCATTTCACAAATCCCGTAGGGGTCTTGTTTGAAGCTCTTTCAACACTCTTTATAACTATCCGCATGCAATCGCAGATAAATTTATGAAACAAAAGATATAAATAATTTTCGGTTTAATTATAATATAATTGGATATGTCAAATAAAAATTGACAAAAGGTGAGAAAATGGAGAAGGACGAAAAGACCAGGAATGAAAAGGAAAGGAGACTAGACATCTACAGGCCCTTTGAGGCGCTGGACAGGATGGATGACTTTTTCGACTACGCGATGAAGATGCCGTACAAGCTGCTGAACAATTACTTTTCCAGCTACAAAACACCTGATGCAGACATCATAGACAACGGAGATTCATATACAATAAAGATAGACCTGCCAGGGATCGACAAAAAGGACATAAAACTGAAAGTGCTGGGTGACAACATAGAGGTAAGAGCCGAAAAGAACGAGGAAAAGGAGGAGCGCAGGGGCGGCTATTATTCGAAGGAAAGGGCTCAGATGGGCTACTACAGGAGCATACCGCTGCCGGAGAAGATAAAACCGAAGAGCGCCAAGGCGAAGATGGAAAACGGCACGCTCAAAATCGACGTCGAAAAGTCCGAAGAGACTAAAGGAAACGAAGTAAGCATAGAGTGAGAGGTTCGCTTGTTTCCTTTTTTCTTTTTTTCTTTGGCAAACAATAACTAGTTTTGCATGCAAGAAGTATCATTATGGCAGGGAGAATGCCGATTGGGGCTTATGCGATTTTTTTACTGGCAATCGCATTCATCTTCAACGCATTTAATGCGGTTTATTATTATACCATATACAGCATTGCCTTTGGCTTGCTCATAATATTGGGATGCGCTGGGCTTCTGGCTTATTATGAAAGTACGAAAGGCAGGACTGCTAGGATTAGGAATCCGAGGAGCCATGCAATTTACAAGCATGCCATAGCTGCAGCCGCTTTTGCAGAAATAATAGTCATGGTGCCTAACCTGTCGTTTCAAAACGTGGCTGCGCTTTACATAAACCCGCAGTTTGCTACTTTTGCATGCCTTGCCATAATAATAGCACCTCTAATGGCTTATGCAATAAAGGTAAGCCAAAGCAACATAGGAATGTTAAGGAGGGAGCCTCTGTCGTATCTCTATATAGTCTCGGCTCTTTTTGGATTCCTTGGATTGTATTCCCTGGCTTTCTACTCCGGCAGCATATACCTCAACTCCCAAGCGTTCATAGGCACTGTGCTTTTCATGAACGAGGGCATACTTTTCGCGCTTGTTTCCATGGCGCTGCTTTTCTCCTGATTTACCTGCTTAAATCATGTATTTATTTATTGCTATCTCAATAATCAGTATATGGCGCTTAATGGCAGGAAGAAGGGGCAGATTGCCCTTGAATTCTTAATAGTATACTCTTTGGTGCTCCTGATATTCGTTATCATATTCGCTCTAGTTGTCAATCAGCGCGCTGCATCCTTGGGAAACGATGAATACCAATCGCTGCAGCTAGCGGCGCAGAATATAGCCATACACATGGATCAGGCAATAATTGCCGGTAATGGATATTCTGCAATAGTTTCGATACCCCCAGTGACCAGCGAGAATCCTTACAGGCTTTTCATATCAACAAGCGGAGTCGTTGAGGCAAACATAACCATAGGCATCACAAAAGCAGAGGCAATAGCTTACAGCTCAGCCAGGAACCTCATAATAAACGGAACAAAAGTCGTAAGCTCCGGAGGGATTTCGCTTTACAACGTGTCTACCTATACCGGGAGCATAGAAATAACGAACGCTAACGGAAAAATATACATAGACGAGCTGCCCCCCAGCACATCTTTCCTTCCTGATTCGCTATACGTAAAGAACAAAGGAGTTACAAAAGGAGTAGAACTTAACGGCAGTGCCCCGGGAAGCTATATATTTGTACCGTCGTCAAACACCATCACATTTGTGCCTGATGTTAACAGCTTTACTATATCCGCCTGGGTAAACATACAAAGCCAGGAGGAACCTGCTCCTGCGTGCTATTGGAGCTACCACGTAATAGGTTTCGGCGGATATCCAAACGGGGTTATAAGAGATATATGCAACGGCGGAGGCTCCATAGAGATGGTGAGGGGAGGCAAT
>JAJZWO010000072.1 GCA_021846635.1 Microcaldota archaeon
CGTGCTTGTCGCATGCGATGAAAAAGATATAGGGAAGGTTAAAAGAGTTATAGGTAAAATCTTATAATCGCCAATAATGGGCCCATAGCTCAGCCTGGTCAGAGCGGCTGGCTCTTAACCAGTAGGTCGGGGGTTCAAATCCCCCTGGGCCCGTGTTGGTCATGGCTGTATCCAGTCTATTTCATAGTATTCATAGCTGCTACCTGGAAGCTCCACTCCTTTTACCTTGTAGTAGGTAACTGCTGTTTCCCTATCAGCTATCGCTATGACCAGTTCGCAGCCGCTCTCTGACGACTGCCTTATAACAGAGGAAAGCTCGCTTCCGCCTATGTACTCCTCCTCGCTCAGCGACAGCATGGCAAGGCTCGGCTTGGAGTTTGATGGATTCTCTGTTGCTGTTCCCTTCCTGTGGTAGAGGTAGAAGTTTATCGGCAGCTTCTTTTTCCTGCTGCGGCCCGGTATCGCAAGTATAAACGTCTTTCTCACTGAGTGGGCCACTCTTATCGCACGCGCCCATTCTGATGTGAGTAGTTTGGAATCGCGCGGAAATACGTGCAGAACATGCTTCGAGTGGAACCATTCATTGCTTTTGTCGTCAGGAAGCGCGCCAGGGAAGTATATCCTGAAATTCGCCCCGAACTTGAATCCGGTCTTGACTACATAACCCTTCGACCTCCAGTCCAGGTATACCGCATACAGTTTGGAGAAATCCCTCCTGCGCGAGGAGCATATCCTGACTATGTCCTTCGATGATAGCCCTTCTATCTGTAGGATGCCAAGATCCATAAGGAAAACGGTCTCATATGCGTCCAGCTTGTTCAGGCTGCCGCGCGATGATGCTTTGTAGTTGCCGTACTGCCCAAGCCAGAACCTGCGGTATAAGTCCTCTCCAGCCTCAGGATCCGAGACGATTGTTATCAGGTCGTCCTGAAAGAATGTGCCGGACGCCTTTTTTGATGGGGGCTTGAACTTTGATGTAGGGTATTTCTTTGCAGGGTCCTTGTGCTTATGCGGTTTTATCTCAATGCTGTCAGGGGTCTTGGCTATAAGGCCGCGTTCGCGCCAGTCCTTGAAAGTAAAATATTTTGCCATGAACTTTTTCGAGGCTGCAAACTCAGAGCAGAGCTGAGAAAAGCTTATCGGCTCTCCGGTTTCTTCCACCATGCATTCAGCCGCGCGGACGTCCATCAGGTACATCGCTTCTATTATGTCCAGACTGAGCTTTCCGTCAACGCTCTTGCCAAGATAGCCATTAGACAGGACATCGGACGTTGACTGGTCTGCTGCAGTTATGGATTTCGTCTTGCGGCTGTACACGAGTTTGAGGTTTGCCATTTACCATTCGCCTCTTAACAGCGCAGCAGTAAGCTCTTCCTCTATGTAAGACAGAGCTGCAGGTATTATCATCGAGTTCAGGCCCTTGCCAAAGCCAAGCGAGGATATCTTTGACACTGTGCCCTTTACTACTGCCTGGCCCTCCAGGCCTATGTTATGAATGAATATTGCCCTTGATTCGGGCGCGAGCAGCCCTTCTCCGTACTCTTTCTCTGCTGCTGCCAGTATGCCAGACACTTCGCCGAAATCCATAGAACGGCCTTCATCAGAATAGTAATCTAACAGGAGCAGTGTGTGAAGCCCGGCATCGTGGTTTGACTTTAGCGCCTCGTAAAATGAGACTGGCTTGTAGTGGTCGCTCCAGCGCGCTATTGTGGCAATCCTGCCAAACCGGTAGAAATCAAGCATGCTTTCGCCGAGAGCTGCCGATGCTATTGAGCTCGAATGCAGCACCTTCCATTTTGCGCCTGCCGCGGCTGCCTCTTCTAGAAGAGTCTTGTGCGTAGTGGCCATGAGCGGATCGCCTGGGACTAGCACTGCTATGTCGGATTTTAACGCGGCATTGGCGAGAGCCTTTGAGCCTTCCTCAAGCATGCTGCGCTGCAGAGGCTCGGGCGCTGAGCCTATTTGCCTTAGGAACGAGTCCATGCTTGATTTTGTTGTAAGGCTGGTATATGAGTCAATATATACCTTTGAGGAGGAGCATATTTTTTGTGCTTCGCTTGAGAGCTCCCCAGAAATCCCCGTGCCTATGAGATACAACATCGCCGCACCGTGAACCTTGGCATCAGCTCTTTATGCCATCGGAAGTAAGCTTTATCACGCACTCGCCCTCGGGCATGCTCGGCGAGTCTACAAGCCTTACTATACGCTTCTCCTCCTTGCTCTTCCTCATGTATAGCCTCGTAGTAGCTGCGTGCGCTACTATGTTGCCGCCTATAGGAGTAGTAGGGTCTCCGAACAGTATGCCAGGATTGTCCATTACCTGGTTTGTTATGTATATGGCAAGGTTGTACTTGTCGGCAAGCGTCTGCAGCCTGTGTATGTGCATGTTTAGCTTCTGCTGCCGTTCTCCGAGCGCGCCGCGCCCTAGATATTCCGACCTGAAAAGCGAGGTCATTGAGTCCACAACTATTAGCTTTATGTTGTTTTCCTGTATGAGCTTGTCTGCACGCTCGGCCGTAAGTATCTGCTGGCTGGTTGTTAGCGCGCGGACGTATGCGATTTTGGAAAGCACCTCCTTTGGGTCAAGACCCTTGGCCTCGGCAAGCTGCGTAATCCTTTCCGGCCTGAATGTGCCTTCTGTATCTATGAATAGCGCGCTGCCGTTTATTCCGCCGTCCTTGATTGGGAGCTGCACGTTTACGCTGAGCTGGAAGCCGAGCTGCGTCTTGCCGCTGGAGAACTTGCCGTAAGCTTCTGTTATCGCGTTTGTCTCTACGCCGCCGCCTATCATCTCATCGAGGTCCTTGGCGCCAGTGCTTATCTTGCCTATTGCGTCGCGGCGCTCCAAAACCTGCGCGCCTGTCTCGTATTCCACTGTAGTGGACTCCTGTGCTACCTGCACTGCCTTTTTGGCTGCGTCTACGCTTATCCCAGCCATCTCGGAGAGCTCGTGTGGCGCCATTATGGCAATCTTGTCAAGCGAGTCTACCCCGTTGCTTTTGAGCTTGGCTGAGGCAGCCTCGCCTATGCCTGGCAGGTCTTCGATCTCGCGGACCACCTTTTCTTTGGCCATTTTAACACGCAAAGTATTAGACATGTATTATACGGACTAAGGTTTAATAAAGATTAGCATATAGAATATTTGGACTGCATGGAAGCAATGCTTGAAGCGTCAAAAGACCGATAAGAAATAGTGCCAGCGTGTTTCCACGCTGGCAAGGCGACCAGTTCTTCACGACCTTCCTACAGTAGAGAACCCGTAATAACATATAAAATGATATATTTAAAAAACTTCCTTATTAGCGGAATTTAAAC
>JAJZWO010000073.1 GCA_021846635.1 Microcaldota archaeon
GGCAAGAATGTCTCAAGCCATGCAAGCATAGGCTCTTCGGCAAAGCTGAACGCAAGCGTCAAGGCCAGGCTTGATGCGATAAAGCCCAACATCAGCATAGTTTCTTCATCTATAATCTCGGTCGGAAACAGGACACAAATATCTGTTACAGTCAAAGACAACTCCAACAGTAGCGTAATGCTAAGGCATATGCTCGTGTTCGGGAACTACAGCGTTGTGATAACTCCGCTTTCCGGTTTCAATACGACCGTGATGGTCGGTGCGGATGGCCACATAAACCAGAACGGCAGTTCAAGATTCAACATATCAGATATAGAAGCAGGCAACTTCGCGAATGCACGCGCTGAACTAACTGACAGCGTCAATTTGCCTACCTCTGTAGTAATAGGCGGCAATGTAAGCGGTAATCTAAGCGTGAATACGGGCAGAAACTCAATCACTTCAAACGGCTCAATAAAGTCGTCATCTGCTTCCAATGCGTCTTCAAACGCCTCTGAGCACGATTCAGCCGAGTTCGGTTTGGTGAAGGAAGGCATAGGAGTACAGCACATGCGTGTGTTCAACTTCCTGCTGTCAAGCAACGGAACGATGTTCCTCCCCTCTGGCGCAAATGACTTTGCGGATTCTGGATTCGGCTACAACCTGAGTGCTGGGGCTACGCATACGTTTACGTTCAACGGCACGCTGTCCTTCGGAGAGGGCCACATAGTAATAACTCCGCAGAATGGTACTGCTTACAGGATCGTGGTTGGCGGCGAAGAGTCTGCATCGGCATCAATGAGCGCAACTGCAACGTAAGCCTTTCCGGGAAGCCAGAACAGGCAAAAGCTTTAATCGGTTCGCATGGATAGGATAACGGTAGTAGGATGAAGATAAGCTTCAACGGCAAGGAGACTGTGAACGCTCCAGTGTCGAAAGTGTCCGAATTCGTCTCCAACCCTGACAAAGTGGCATCGTGCATACCGGATTCAAGCGAGTTCAAGCGCCTCGGCGAGAGGAGCTTTTCCATAAAGGTCTCCGTAGGCGTCGGTACGATAAAGGGAACTTTTTCAATATCAGGCTCATTTGAAACTACCGGCGATAATCAGTTTGTCTACAGCCTCAGCGGTGCAGGGTTCGGGAACAAGGTGACAATAAAGCTGGCTGTCATGCTTGAGCCTCTTGGAAGCACTACGCTTCTTGACTGGAATGCAGATTTCGACATCAGCGGCATAATAAGCGGCCTCGGTGCCGGGATAATACGCAAAGTCAGCGAGGAGAAGATAGGAATCATAATAAGCAACGCCAAGAAGGCTTTAGAGTCCGAAACATAGAAAAGCGTTCAAGATTTATTATTATCCTGAGAAGGCAAACCGGTGCGCGCATGGAAAAGCTTTTCGAAAAATCGATCAATGACCTTAGCAAGCTTTACGAGTTCTCAAAGGAAGAGCTTAAGGTTCTCGATGATGCTGACAAGGCGGCAGACGAGCTTTCCGAATCGGAGTTCGAGCACTACATAAAGAGGGAGGTAAATCCGGACCATGCTAAGGTTCTCAGCAAATACAACGTGCTTGGAGTTCCGATAAGCGAGAAGTATGGCGGCAGGGGGTGCAACCCTCTCATATCCGTCCTTGTCAAGGAGCGTCTGGGCCAGCTAGGCATGGGGCTCTCAAGCTTTGTCAACGTGCAGATGTTTCTCGGAGAGATGATGCTGGAGCGCTGGGGCACTGAGGCGCAGAAGAGCAAATACCTCGCTGACGCGGTTCACGGCAAGAAGATAATAGCGTACGGCCTTACCGAGCCAGAGGCTGGGAGCGACCCAAGCGCAATGCAAACAACATACGAGAAGAAAGGCGGCAAGTACATACTCAACGGCTCGAAGTACCTGATAACCAACGGCTCCATAGCCGACATCATAATAATATTCGCAAGGGCGAAGGACAACCCGAAGGAGCACAGCGCGTTTATTGTCGACACGAAGAGCCCTGGCTTCAGCATATCCATGCGCATGGAGGAGAAGATAGGGATATTCACGTCAGACACCGCTATGCCTGAACTGGAGAACGTAGAGGTGGGCGAGGATGCCGTATTCGGCGGGATAGGAATGGGAATGCACGTCGCCTACTCCGGCCTGATGAACGGCAGGACTGGCGTCGCATCCGCTTCGGTAGGCGTGATAGACGCATGCCTCAATGCGGTTGTGGAGCGCGCGTCAGAGAGAGTGCAGCACGGCAAGGAGATAGGCAAGCACCAGCTCATACAGAATCACATAGCCGAGATACGCCAGAACCTCGAAATGGCGCGCTGGCCTGTCTACTTCGCAGCAATAAGAAAGGCTGATTACGAAAAGGATCCGACAAACAAGGACCTCATAGAGGAGCTTGATTTCAGGATATCGCTGGCAAAGAAGATTGCCTCAAGATTAGCGTTCGAATCTGCAGATAGGGCTGTGCAGGTCTTCGGAGGATTCGGATACTCAATCCTATCTCCGGTCGGAAGGCTTTTCTGCGACAGCCGCGTCGCCAGGATATACGAAGGAACTGACGAGATACAAACGCTGAAGATAGCTGAGGGCGTGCTCGGAAAGGACTTTGCCGCATTCAAATAGGAATTTGCATGGAATACAAGACGATAGCTGTATCGCATTCAGGCCGTGTCACGATACTATCTCTTAACAATCCACAGAAGATGAACGTTCTCGGAAGCCAGATGATAAATGAGCTTTCCGACGCGCTGAAAGGCATAGAATCGGACAATTCATGCGGGGCGGTGGTGCTGCGCGGCGAGGGAGGCAAGGCCTTCTGCGCAGGCGCTGACGTTGCATACCTCTCCTCCTTGTCTGGAGAAGCGATAGGAAATTTTGTCGACGAGCTGCGCGAAATACTCGTGAGCATAGAGGCAGCTGCCAAGCCGTTCATAGCAGCAATAGAAGGGTTCTGCCTCGGCGGGGGGCTAGAGCTTGCGATGGCGTGCGACATTCGCATCGCAGCCGAGGATTCGAAGTTTGCGCTGCCTGAGATCAAGCTCGGAATAATGCCAGGAGGCGGCGGCACATATCGGCTCCCGCAGATAGTTGGCACAGGCAACGCGAAATACATGATACTTACCGGGTCGCAGATAGATTCTGCGGAAGCGCTGCGCATGGGCCTTGTGTCAAAGGTCGCAGCGAAGGACAAGCTGATGCCTGAGGCCATGGCTGTCGCCGAATCTGTTTCACAGAACAGCCCCAA
>JAJZWO010000074.1 GCA_021846635.1 Microcaldota archaeon
TGTTTCTGTTCAGCCCTTATGCAAGCTTCTTCAATTATTCCGCAACGATAGGCATAACAGAGGTCGCAAGGCTCACGCCAATAAACGCTTTGTTCCAATACTCATTAGTCCTTCCTTTAGCCATAATCGGTTTGGCACTTCTATTAAAATCAGATAAGCCCATTATGGACAGGTCGCTCTTCCTCGCATGGCTCATAATAACGCTACCGCTCGCCATAGGAGCAATACGCTTTACAATCCTTGCCGCAGCACCATTGGCCATACTTTCAGCCGCAGCACTCTCAAAGCTGTCAAAATCAAACTTGCTCAACATTATAATAATATTCTCGCTCTTAGCTCCTTTCACATTCTTGGCAACGAACATAGAGCCAGCAGGCATAACGCCTCAATTGGTATCAGCAATGCAATGGATAAAGAGCAATACGCCAAGCAATGCAACATTCTTAACATCATGGCCCGACGGCTCGCTCATAGAAGGCATAGCGCAAAGGCAGAGCTGGAGCGACAGCATACAGGCTCAAGGCTACGGCTTCTCGTTCGGAAAATTATTGTTCGCAAGAGCGGGCAATCTTACTTACCTATACAACATTTCTCCAGATTACCTTGTAATTCAGTCTGCATTCAAGAATCAATCTCAAGCCATAGCAGAGGAAGCGCAAGTAAAGCCAATATATAACGGCTCAAACCTTCAGGCATTCATAAATACAAGCATAGTCCAGCTCACGAACAACAAAATAGTGGCAGTTTATAACGCTGGAGGTGTAATAGTTTATAAGGTGAATTGACATGGCAATAAACTTCGTCGCAGCGGCAATAGGGTATGCGTTGGTGATAGAGCCGATAGTCATATTCGTTCTCTTCTGGCGATTGATGGGAATAACGCAGGCAATCCTTCGCCTATTTTCAACCATGCTCGTAAGCGTTATGGTATACTTCCTGCTTTTCGCATTCCTTTTCTACATAAAAAATGTAGTATTGGATTCAGTTATATTTCTGCTTATCTTTGCAATAGCAAGCTATATCATGTACAGGTCGCATAAAGAGCATAAAGACGAGATGGTTGCAGAAGTGCGCCCAGGCGAGAAGTTCGAAGAGCAAAAGGTATAGCTTTTTATACTTTTCTACTCATAATACTTACTGTGAACTCGGGTCGTTGCTCGAGGGATAAAGCCGTAAGGTGAAGACTATGGCAATGAACGCCAAAAGGGCACTAATAACATTAGTGTTCTTGATAATAATAGTCTTCGTCCTGCAGCTAGTAGTAGGCGTTCTTGGGGACGCAACAGCCGTGATAGGAAATACCCTGACGACAACTGCTGGTGCTAACAGCACCGCTGTATCGCAGTTCGACCAGGTAAGCGCAGTAACAGGCGTGATAATTCCTTTCATACAGATTGTAGTGCTGGTGGCGATAGTCATCGTGATACTCGATCTGTTCGGAGCTGGAGACCTCTTGAACATGAATGCGGCAGGCGCATTCTGAGCCAGCTACAAGCTAAAGGTGAAGAGGTGGGGGTGCGTTGATGCGCACACCGCTCATATTTATAAAGGTTGTAAAATGGTATTGTATTCGATTTTTCCATTTTTCATTGCACTCATAGCGTTTATTGTAGCCTTCATGTCCGAAGGCAAATACAGGGCAATACTTTTCTACGCTGTAGCTGCAACTGCAATGCTTATCTCTGCTGATTTAAGCATAATCCCTTACGCTTCAGGCACAATGCAAGTAAGTGCATACAACATAACAACTCCTTCTGGGATAATAGCAGTAGCAGCCCACAATGTAACATCAATAAAGCCAATAATTCCAGGCAATCTGCTTCTCGTATACATGATGCCAGCCGCATTGTTTGCGATATTATGCGCCGTCTTAGCAGTAATGCAAGCCTTCAATATAAATCCAAAAGCTAAGCTCATGGGATAAAATGCTGCCATATTACGCATTGTTTGCAATTGTAGAAGTCGCCGAAGTAATAATAGTGTCGGCACTATGGCTTCTCTTCGGAATATTGCTCAAGCCCATAAAGACAAAAAGAAAGCAGCTAGCATATCTCGTTACCAAGACAGCGTTGCAGAAGGAATACAAAGAAATGAACGCTTACTTAAAGACGCTCAACAAATACACAATTTTAACCTTCGCATTCGCTTTTGCTTTCATGATTGTCGGCTTATTGATATTGAATGTCGGGCTCTATGTAATCATAGCAGCTTCAACCTTGACAGGATTGGTAGCTGGATTAGTCGATATAGCATACATAGGCTTATTCCTTCTCGGAATGACTATTTTCAGCAAGGCTATTAAGCATTTTGGCTTTAATAAATATACTATAGGTGCATAAGAATGGAAAACATAGGAAGCGGAGATTTGAGCGGCGTCCTGAGTGGATTGGACAGGAAGAGCATGTCAGGCCTCATGAACACAGCGAAGACTCTGATGTCAGCTCCAAAGATAAAGAAGAACCTCGGCAGGCTTAAGGAGTCATACATGGAAATGAAGCAGGAATACGAAGCAAATGGTTTTGTAGACAAGGCAAAAGCTGATGCGCTCATAGTGGAATTTGAAAAGCTCCGTGAAGGCGTAGCAACAATCTCTTCGCTTTTGATAGGCGAGCCAGACGCAATCTCTGCACTTTCAACAATTACAGGGGGAGGCCCATCAGCAGCCGCAGGAATAGAGCAGCTTACTAAAGCCCCACAGCTCATAGACGAATACATAAAATCCTTAAAAATAATGGCAGGAGAACTCCCAAAGGAAGTGCCACCAGAAACAACACCTCAATAAGCAATAGGTATTTATACTTTCTTACACTAATACTTATTAGCTAATAAAGGTGTAACAATGCCTGTGATAAACGCTAATCATACTGGAGCGACGAAGACAACGATGTTCGGGCAGCCTGCTTATCCCGGTTATCCTGGAAATAACGAAGGCGTAGCCCACGCCCAGCCTCCTTCACAAGAAGCCGCTCCGCGAGCTCAGCCAGCAACTTTTAATCCCCCTTCTTCTGCTTCAAATAGCGGCTCTACTCAAGTTTATCGTCAGGCAGCTACAGGCGAGAACGAAGTCCCAGGATGGATTGCTTCGGAACTCAAAAGCGGCGCAATAAGTTCATACTCAAACCCCAACACAGGCCAGACCTTCGTATATTCCAACAACGGAATACATGCCACGGGTTCTTCTGCTCCAGCGCAAATAACGA
>JAJZWO010000075.1 GCA_021846635.1 Microcaldota archaeon
GTGATAGTCATAGACCATCACAAGAAGATAGAGGACAAGCCAAACATGAGCATATTTGATGAAGAGAGCTACAACTCTGCATCAAGCATCATCTATGACCTGCTGCGCGATTTCAACGTAAGCATGGACCAGCGCCTTGCGAAGCTCATAGCCATGGGCATAATATCCGATTCCGCAGAGTTCAAGAATGCGATGCCCGATACTTTCGTACAGCTGGGGGAACTATTCAGGCTGGCAAATACCACATACACGGACCTGCTCGAGGAGGTGGAGCACATATCGCCTGCGAGCGAACGGATAAAGACGATAAACGACATACTGGGCGCAAAGGCCGAAGTGCACAGCAATCTACTGTTCATGTACGGCAATGCGCATGCGTATGCCAACCTCGCAGCAGACGATGCCATAAAGCTCGGCGCAGACGTGGTGATATTCCGTTCAGCGAGCAGCAATGAGGTTTCCATATCATCGAGGCTCAGGCCAACGCTCGACAAGAGGTACGGCATACACCTCGGGTCAATAATGAAATCCCTTTCTAATATAATCGCCGGCACAGGCGGAGGGCATCCGTGCGCCGCAGGGGCATACGGCCCTGCAATAGACAAGAGCGACGAATTCATGAAGCAGTTCATCAGCGAAATACTTGGAAAGGTGGAGAAGCAATGAAGGTAGCGATAGTGTCAGACCTGCACCTGGGATACGAGCGCTTCTATGACGATGCCTACAAGCAGGCAAGGGAAGCGTTCGAAGCCATATCCAGAGAAGGCGCTGACATGGTGATAATACCTGGGGACATATTCGACAAGAGGAACCCAAAACCGGACGTGATAGCACAGGCAATAAACCTGTTCAGGGACTTCTCGCGGAAGCAATGGCCTGCCGAGCTCGACAAGTTCATACCGTTGAGAAACGGAAAAGTGTATACCAGCATACCGGTAATAGCAATACCCGGCACGCACGAGCGCGTCGCCGAAGGGAAGGAGAATCCGCTTACACTTCTCGGCCTTGCAGGCCTCCTGATAGACGCGAGCGAGTCAATAGTTGTGATAAGAAAAGGTCAGGAAAAGGTTGCAGTATTCGGCCTTGGCGGCCTCTCCGAAGAGAGGGTCAAGAGCGAGCTCTCAGATCTCGGCGAGAAGCCTGTGGAAGGCTGCTTCAACATATTCATGTTCCACCAGTCGATATATGAGATACTGCCCTTCAGCGACAATTTCATACACTTCGAGGAGCTGCCCGTCGGCTACGACCTCTATGTAGATGGACACATACACAACAGGATAGAGGACAAGGTCCACGGCAAGCCATTCCTGATACCTGGAAGCACTGTGCTGACGCAGCTCAAGGAGGGCGAACAGGAGCCCAAGGGCTTCTACATATTCGATACGGCTTCGAGCACGTGGGAATTCAAGCACATAAACTCAAGGCCCTACAAGTTCGTAAGGATACAGCTCTCTGAGGCAACGCCAAACGATGTCATAAACGAGGCCGAATCCGCCATCGAGGGGATACTCGCTGCAGCAAGCGAAAAGCCGATAATAAGGCTGAGCATATCCGGCACCATAGCAAAGGGCTTCAAGAACGTCGACCTTCCGCTGCATGCGATATACACCAAATACTCAAGCAAGGCGATACTTGACATAGACAGCTCGAAGGTCACCGACCAGGAGACCGAGGAAGGCATAGAGGAGATAAGGGAGGGCAAGCTTGAAGGCACCAACATAAAGGAGTTGGGCATGGAGATATTCTCTTCGAAGCTCAAGGAGAACGGCTTCAGGGCAGACGTCAATCCCGCAGAGCTGTTCAACATACTTAGCTCGAACAAGAAGGAGAAAGCGATAAAGCTTGTCACCGAAATGCTCTCAGAGCTAGGAGAAAAAGATACTGAAGGCAAAGGCGGCGTCTAGCCGCAATACGCCTGTCACTTTTTGCCTTTCTTGCCCTTTGCTTCTTTCGGCGCATCGGAGTACTGCCTCTGCTTCTCCTCAACCCCCAGCGCCTTTAGCACTGCTTCCTTGTTCTTGACATCGACAGTCTCGTTCAGGAATTCAAGATGGCTGGGGTTGCACCGCCTTTCTTTCTTGTGCCTGGCGGTTGTCAGCACCATCGCAAACCCGTCGCTGCCTACTGATGTGATCACTGCCCTGCTGCCTGCATCCCTTCCGTATTTCTTTATGCAAACTCTTCCAGCTTCCAATAACATATTATTCACCTAAATCTTTTCGTATCCCTTTGCGCCGCCAGCAGCGACACAATGCCTACCATATCATTGATGCTGAGCTTTTCCGTGTTCAGCTCCATGTCAAATATGCTGTGGTCCGTTACGTCTATTCCATAAACGCCCTTGAAGTAATCGGCGCTTTTCCTGTCGTAAGCCTTTATGAACTCAAGCGCCTCCTTTGTATCCATGCCCTTTGCCTTCGCCCTTCTTGTTGCCCTCGTTTCCTGCGATGCATTGAGCCATACCCTTGCGGTCGCGTCCTTTATAATCCACGATCCGATCCATGTGGATACCACGCAATCGCCTTCGTTTGACATCTTCGCTACTTCAGCATCGAAATCCTCTGCAACCTTCCTGTCCTTCTTCGACATGAGGTCATCGAGGAGACCAATCACTTTCTTCTCGTCGTTCTTTACCATGTTCTTGTAGCTCGGGTTTATGTGCCTTATGCCAAGCTCCTTCGACAGCGCTTCGCCAAGGGTTGTCTTGCCTGAAGAGGTGAATCCTCCTATGCAGATCTTCATAGTGCCAGCCATCAATGGGCGACCAGCTGCAGCACATAAGCTCTTTGCTTTATACCTATGTCATTGAGCTTCATGTCGCCTCTTTCTACCCTGCTGCCCAGGGTGATAACATCAGCGGTGCATTTCGCGCAGAGCACGCCTCCAAAGAGCCTGCTGTTGGTGCGCCTGCTCTTCCCTCCCTTTGAGCCTATGCCGTTGAGCTCCGCTCCGCATATGGCGCAGTGCGGCATCGAGTTCTTGCCCCTCCTGTAGTGCACCACTACCCTTCCGGTAGATGTGACCCTCTTAGCCTTCTTGAAACTGTGCGATCTATAACGTGGTTCTGGCAATCTAAACACCTTTGAAACATAGAGCCGATTTGCCGCCGCAATTGCTCAGAGGCAAAAAGCAGAA
>JAJZWO010000076.1 GCA_021846635.1 Microcaldota archaeon
TTCGTGAGCGACGAGGATCTTCCAAAATACTATGCTGCGAGCGACCTGTTCTGCATGCCCTCGACGTTTGAGACACAGGGAATCGTATCTCTTGAGGCGATGGCAAGCGGGAAGCCGGTTGTAGGAGCTGATTACCTTGCGCTCAAGGACATAATAGTTGACGGCAGGAACGGGGAGAAGTTCAAGCCCGGAAGCAGCGTCGACTGTGCAAGAAAAATAGAAAAGGTTATAAATAATATCGGTGCATATAAGGGAATGTTTGAAACAGCGAAGAAGTATTCGGTAGAAAGGTGCACCGACAGGCTTCTTGAGACATACGAAAAGGTGCTTCAAGGCAGCTGAACTGCAATTTTATTTACATTGTTTACACGGCGCTTCGGTGAAACTATTTAAATGTGATTCAACAGATAGAGACAGGCGATTTACTGGTTGATATGGAGGAAGGGAAGAAGGGCGCGGAATCTGCTGCCCATGTTCAAAAGGCTGAGAGTATTGAGAAGGTCGAGCAGAAGCAGCCTACGGCAGAAGCCGTGAAGGCTGAAGCTCCAAAGAAGCCCGCAGTGAAGTCGATAAACGAGATAGTCAAGGAGTCGAACAACGCCGAGGCCAAGAGCATAAAGGACAAGATAGACGCGATGAAGAAGGAGCGCGGCGAGATAATATACAGGATAAAGGATTTCAGGAGAAGGATAATGTACAAGCAGGCCGAAGGCGCTGCGCTCGAGAAGTTCCTCGAAATGGAGAAGGCGAGCGGCGCCGGCGAGGCAAAGAGGAAGAAGATAGGATATTTGAGAAGGGTAAAGAGCGGCCTGGAGTTCAAGGTCGCGACAGAGGCGGGATCTCTCGCAGCTGAGAAGGCGCTGGTGCGCAAGATAGCCGAGGTCAATGCTGAGCTCAACGACGCACTCAAGTCTGTCAGGATGGAGAGGAAGAGCGGGCTTATCAAGGACGACATAAAGGAGTACACCGAGCAGCTTCAGGTCCTGAACAAGAAGGTCATGGACATGGACAAGGAGCTCGACGACCTTTACAAGAGCCTGAGGAAGACGCTTAACATACCTTACGACAAGAAGCGCGAAAACGCCGCAAAGCAGGAGAGGAAACCGCATCCGAAGCCAATCGAAATAAACCTCGAGGACATCGTCGTAATAAAGAGAAGGGGAGAGAAGTAGCAGCAAGGGCGAGTAAAGGATGAGACTGACGTTTTTTGGCGCAGCCCGCGAGGTAGGCAGGAGCTGCATAATGGTAGAGGCTGGCAACACCAAGGTCCTCCTGGATTCTGGGGTGAAGCTGGGCGAGCGCGAGGAATACCCAGTAATCAAGGACGACGAGCTCAAGGACGTCGACGCAATACTGCTGTCGCACGCACACCTGGACCACAGCGGCTACCTTCCGCACATATATTCCACAAAGTTCTCGGGCGACTTCTACACGACCAAGCCAACCGTGGAACTTACAAACGTCCTTATAAGCGACTACATGCGCATATCTGAGCCCGAGAACGTCACGAAACAGGGCCTTAAGGATATGATAGGCCACGCTAAAATGGTGGAGTACAGGGAGGAGCTCAGGTTCAAGGACATGAGCATCAGGTTCATACCTGCGGGGCACATTCTTGGCAGCGCGATGATACTGATAAGCAGCGGCAAGGAGAAGCTGCTTTACACTGGAGACGTGAATCCGTACCAGACAAAGCTCTTCACAGGAGCTGAAATGAAGAACCTTGAAGCCGATACGCTCATTTCGGAGAGCACGTATGGAGGAGAGAAAGACGCATTCAAGAGCGAGCGCGATATCATAAAGGAGATGTCCGCCAGCATAAAGGAGACGATAAATCAGGGAGGCAAGATTATAATACCGTCGTTTGCGGTGGGAAGGGCGCAGGAGGTGCTGCTTCTGCTCGACGACAATATAAATTCTGGAAACATACCCAAAGTCCCAATCTACATGGATGGGATGATAAACAAGGCGATGCGCATACACAGGCACAACGTCATATACTGCAGGAAGGAGCTGCAGAGCCGCATCCTTATGAGCGAATACGATCCGTTCAAGAGCCCAAACTTTGTAGTCGTTGACAAGAAGAGCGTAAGGGCTAAGGCGATAAGCGACGATGAAAGCTGCATAATAGTTACCACGAGCGGAATGCTTTCAGGAGGGCCAGTGATGACCTACCTTCAGAAGATGGCTGGCAACCCCCTCAACAAGATGATACTTGTTGGATACCAGGCAGAAGGGACGCAGGGCAGGGATCTCCAGGAAGGCGCGAAGGAGATAACGATAAACAACAGCAAGGTAAAGGTAGACATGAAGGTCGAGACCTACCACCTTTCAGCGCATGCTGACAGGAAAGGTCTGGAGGGCATCATGGGCAAGGTGTCCGGCCTGAAGAGCGTTTTCCTTGTACACGGGGAGAAGGAGAAGGCGGAAAATCTCCGCGAAGGGATAAAGGGCAAATACGACGCAAAGGTTCCTGGTCTCGGCGAATCCTTCTCAACTTAATCGTCAATAAACGATTATGGAGAGACTGCTTTTATATTCTTACGACCCACTAGTATGTTATTTCAGGTGGGGGCGATGGCATCTAAAAAAGACGAGAAGTACAAGAAGGAAATAGAGGAGCTCAAGAGGATGAATGCGATAAACAACATCCTCAACAAGGGCATAGCTGAAAGCACCATACTTAACAGCACCACAAGGGATGACGAACCATCAATAAGCGACGTCTCCGAAAGGATCCTTGGCAAGTATGAGGAGCTCAGCAAGGGCAGCGTGAAGGACCTCGAGATGATAGAGAAGATGACCACCTCTGTCAACGGCTCAAAGGTGCTCAAGGAGAAGAGCGTCAAGGTTGCGAAGAACAGGACCATGAGGAACATACACATGGTCAAGAGAGCAAAGCAGAAGGGAGGAAGCGTGCAGAAGAAGAGCGCACCCAGGAAGGCTGCGAAGAAAACAGTGAAGGCAGCCCCGAAGAAGTCAAGGCCAAAGCCCAACAAGAAAAGACATAAATAGCTGGTTTTTAATTAGTTATCACTTGGGCTCTTAGCTCAGTAGTAGAGCGTCCGCTTTGCAAGTAAACTTCTAAAAGAAGTTTAATCAA
>JAJZWO010000077.1 GCA_021846635.1 Microcaldota archaeon
CGAACCAGCTTGGTGCAAACCTTTTTGTTAACTCTGCAAAAGTCGAAACAACAAATTCGGTTGGCTCATATACTACATCGCCAGCCATAGGGACTTATACTGAGGTATTCAACACTACAGGCAATGCAAACTACACCAACGCTTCAGTTACAAAGAGCTTCTCCATAGTGTCCGCTCCTTACATAGTGCTCTACGACACCAACGAGACCAGCGGAGCGGCAGACCCGACAGACTTGGACTTCCCGTCGACTTACAAGCTGTACGTCTGCGGTGCGGGAGTGAGCTACTCCTTCACTGGCGGCAATCCGGGATATTCATGGACGCAGAATGTCGAATCAACTGCAACAGTCGCGGGATCCACAGAGCAGGTCACTTCAGTAGGCCACCAGACGAGCGACGTGTGCTACGACAACCCCGGCACAAACGGGGGGCCAAATGCAATACCTGCAAGCACCACCCTTGCAGGAATAGCGCTCAACCAGACACACTATCAGCTGTTCAGCTTCTCAGGAAACAAAACTGTGAGCGCAAGCTTCACATATCCCGTGGCTAACAACAACACATTCAGCGCAATCCTTGTCGACAGCGGCGCGTACCCGCTTTCAAAAGTCCAGATACCTGCAAACTGCACAGTCAAGGAGTACATAAACGGGACTTACTCGTCATCGTTCGTTGCTGTGTGCAATAACATGCAGAGCGGAACATACAGCGTAGTCGCCAACACCACAGGAGCTGCTGGCATTTCTATAGCGGTGTACAACTTCGGCTCTTTCCCAGTAAAGATTGTTACCAACCCGACAAATGCCACAGTGACTACCGATAAGAAAGTTTTCTCGAACAACCAGACTGCATACCTTGTAGGATACGGCGAATTGGTTGCGAGCGCGCCAAACAGCAGGTTCAGATTCGTCCAGTGGACGGTCAACAATCCGTCAAACCTTTCGGTGGTGAATGCCCTTGCCAGCACCACCAATATCACAGTATACGGAAGCGGCACGCTGACTGCTTCTTTCAACGGCATAACAACATTTGAGGAAACTGGGCTACCTTCCAGCACGCTTTGGAACGTCACCTACGACGGAATAACCAACCAGTCAACCGGGCTCAACATAAGCTTCTTTACTGCACCAGGAAAAGAATTCTACAGCATACCAGACGTGTTCACTTCAGGCGGAACGTATATACCTAACATATCTGACGGGTACTTATATTCGGGAAGCGTGCAGAAAGTCTCATTCAAGCTTGAGCAGACGTGCACGATATCGCTGAACACGAGCAATGTCAACTTCAAGCCTTTGTTCCCTGGAAACAGCCTGCCCACAGATTATGGAGTGCTGGACACCAACAACGGGAGCTCGAGCGCGATAATTGTGATAGGCGGCACGCTCTGGAACAGCACAGCAGCGAGTACATATTTCGGAGTTAGCAACACGTCCTATGACAATGCAGTGGGCGTGCTCTATCCGTCTGCGTACCACCTGACTTCCAACTTGACTGCAAGCTCCATAACTGTCAGCCCGGTAAGCAACTCCGATATCTACTTCGGGCTAAATGTTCCGCCAAGGCAGTACAGCTCGACCTATCAGCAGCACATATATATAGAGAACAGTTGCTGAGATGCTTCACCGCATTCTAAAATTGAATTAGGCAGTGGCAGCAAAATTAATATAAATTGGATATTCTATAGGTAAGTGTTACCATGGCTGAAATGTTGAGCAAGCTCAAGCTCGGGGAGCTACTCCAGAAGCTCAAGATCGGGCTGGAGGACCTCGTAAAGGAGAGCAGGAACATGTCCGAGGTTAACAGGGGCGTCGCGATGTCTGACATAGGCGCAATAAGGAACCACATAGTCAAGAAGATAAGCAGGAAGGAGGATGTCAAGGAAAACCAGGAGATACTCAAGGTGCTGGACCTTTTCTCGGATGACCGCATATTCATAGACGTTATAAGGGAAGAATCTGAGGAATGGCTCAAGTTTCTCGACTCGATAGAGAAAAGCGTCAAGGGGCTGGATAACGCTACCGCAACACCGCAGGAAAAGAAGGAAGTGAACGACATAATAAAGAGGATAGAAAGCGTCAGGGGCATGATTAGGAACGAGTAGGCCCTTGCACTTTTCTTTTTTTTTACCGGATGAACATCAGCTACGGACTATCCCCCCTAAAGCGCGAGGTCTCGATTGCCGACAAGCACGCAGGATCAGAACCCAGCATGTCCCCGCCGTAGGAAAACGCCCTTGCGCGGCTGCCGCCGCATGAATCCCTGTAGTTGCAGCTGCCGCATGGCCCGGACAGCCTTCTGTTCCTTATTTCAAGAAGCCTCCTGTCGCTCCTGTATATGCTTGCGAGGCTGGAATCCTTTATGTTGCCGAGAGGCACTGGCAGGAATCCGCCCGGGCTGACCGTGCCGTCGTGCGCCACGAATATTATGCCGTCGCCGTCGAGCGTGCCGCGCGGCATTATCGAGCTCCTTCCGGTTGGCGCTCCGCACCTCAGAATCAGGTCGGAGCGCATTGCCATGTATCTTTCATTGGTCCAGTACAGCCCTTCTTCCTCCCGCTGCGCTGCAACGCGCCTTATGAAAGGTGCCTCCACCGTGCGAACGATCACGCCGTACTGCGAGGCGTCGTAGAGGAGATTGCACGCGCTCTCATAGTCTTCAGGGCTTATGTCGTACACGCCGCTGCTCCTCCCCGTGGCTATTAAAAAGAACACTTCCCAGACGCGCACTCCCAGGCTCCTGATGAGCTGGAATATGGCAGGCAGCTCCATCACGTTCTGCCTCATAACTGCAGTGTTGACCTGGACGCCAAGCCCTATCCGCAAAGCATACTCTATCGCTTCCATGGTCCTGGCGTACGTTCCCTTCACGCGCCTTATCGAATCGTGCATATCTGCATTGCTGCTGTCCAGGCTTATCGATATTGAGGAGACCCCGAGCCTCTTGAGCTCGTCCAGCGCCTCGTGGCTTAGGTTCTGCGACACTGCCGGGGCGACTGCTGACTTCACGCCTTTGCTTGAAG
>JAJZWO010000078.1 GCA_021846635.1 Microcaldota archaeon
GAGAGCGTTATTATCAGGTTCAATATCGGGAGGAAATATGATGATACGCCTATTATCGCAGATGCGTTGAGTATCGGGAATACCAACGACAACGCGTCTCCGGGTGCGCAGTAATCCCCCGAAGGGAAGTTAAGCACTGGTATGGAGCTGAAAGACGGCGACCCGGATATGAGCGTCTGAATAAGGGAGATGACGCCGCTGCTGAACCCTACGAAAGGTATTTCAAGATATGCTATGTCAACAGCTTCGGCGCTGCCGAAGCCGCCACTGGGCCAGCAGCCGTACTGCTCCGCTATGTATTTTATCTTAGGCTCGTTGAAGAAATTCACTGCATACGTGCCGCCGTTCGGTCCAGGCAGGGCGGTCAGGGAGTTCGTGTATATAGAATTGAAGCCGTATGTTGATGATATGCCCTGACTTGACTGGGATATGAGCGCGCTGTTTATTCCGGCGCCCATGGAAAGGTACTCTATCGTGTATACCGTAGGGAATATGAGCACTGCGCCGATGCCTATTGCTATCAGCAGACCGCCTATCTTGCGGGTAAACGGAGTGGCGCGGAGGACTATGCCGCCGAATATAAGGTACGGCCATGTAAGAAGGAAGGCCGTGAGCAAAAGCAGCTGCAGCGTGAACGACTCGAAAGCGAAGGACAGTATGTCGCCTATGCTCCTCATTGATCCGATTATCATGGCATAGCCTGCATACGGTGTATATGTTATGCCAGTCCTAAATATCGGCCTGATGGGAACTACTGGAATTACACATGGTCCTGCGAGGATTGGGACCTGTGTGCAGAAGGTAAATGTCGGAGTAGCCTTTGCGAAGAATCCAATATAGGCATCCACCTCGAAGAACTGGTCGAGGTTGGTCACTGTCTGGTTTGTCATATTTGCCAGTATCAAGCCGCTTGCTGCAAGAGGGTAGTCTGATATCTGTGTCACGTCCGTAGTGGTTGGGGCGCCGTCTATGATGTTACATATTCCGGGGGTGCTCCCTGGAGTTGTGCCTGCATAGAGCAGCGATGGGCTCACGCCTATTAGGTTCAGGTTTGTCGTACTAGATAAGGACGAGCACAGGCTGCTCATTGCGTTGTAGCTCATAAGGCTGGTCCCTGATAGCGCAGTCTCGAAAAACTTGCCGAATGTAGTTACCGCCCATATCACTATAAGCGCTATCAGTATAGTTCCAGCTATCTGGTAGAACTCGTTTATCGCAGAGGATTTGACAGTTGAATTGTTCAGGACCGATCCTATCATGTACCATATAGCTATTATTGCAGAGTCGAGCAGTATCGCGGCTATCGCTAGAGGTATTATGCCTGAACCCAGCCCGAACGTCAGCATCAAAGAGGGATCGAAAAGCATGAAAGCACCATTATATATTGCCCCAGAAGGAGGCAGCTCCTTCTATGCCAGCATCGAGCGAGGATGCAAGGCTCTGCGCAAAGCCGAGAGTCACGGTAACGTCAAGCCCGAACAGGAAAATCCCTACGAATATGAACTGCGCCATTTCATCTATTGTCGTAAGAACTTGGGATGTGACTGCGAACGGATCGAAAAGCGGCAGCACGCCAGTTGACGCGTAGTTGCCAAGCAGTGAATTTAGAGAGGGAGTAGAAATTCCGAGAAAGCTTCCTGATACGCTTGATGATAGCGAGCTGAAAAATGTTGAGGGAAGCGAGTCCAGGGTGAACGATGTGTGCAGGTACTGGAAGTAGGGGTTCTGCACTGAGAATATCCAGTTAACTATGTACGAGTTGTACGATATCATCAAGGGATATATCAGGTAAACAGCTATCGCTATGGCAAGAACGGCGTTGGAGGCGCTGCGAAGGCCGCCAGACCCAGAAGCGGAATATGCTATGGAGCGCATTATGAGCGCAACAGGCAGCACTATGGTGAATGCGGTGTATTCGAATATTGGTATGGATAGGTACTGCACGAAAAGCGACCCTATCACGAGGGTGATTATAGGACCGAACACCGCCAGGTAGAGATCTGAGAGTATCCCGAAGTTGGCGCCTAGATCCTCGCCGAAGTTGAAACTTACCGAGAAGATTTCTGCACCCGGATTTGCTGTAGACGTTGATTTGATTTGTGACGAATAGCTGAGGAATCCCGGCCCTTCGTAATTGATCAGCGCGGGGTACACCCTTGAGTCTATGCCGTAGTCTATTGAAGTCAGATAAACGTTCGTGAGCAGTCTTAGCCCGGTATTAAGCGTAAGGTTGCCTATGTAGTAGTCGGAATATGCGAAAGGACTCTCTGTTGTATGAGTCACATGCTGGCTTATTGCAGTTGATGCAGAGCATGCAGTTGAGGCTGCGCCGAGCAGCACTATGATTATTATGACGCTTATGAATAGCTGGGTGAGCTCCACACGCATCACCGAGGTTATCTTTCCCTTCATAGACGAAGGAAGGAACCTTGAAAGCATGTAGACGAGCGTTACGACGAATATACCTGCCAGTATTACGGCGAAGTTTATGCCTAGCCAGCTGTTGACGTATGAGGCGCCCCCGTAAAGTGCACAAGTCTGCAACATTTATACCACTATGCTATGCTGAATTTGCCGAAGCTGAGGTTCAGCTCCCCTCCAAGCGTCTTTGCTATGCTCTGCGTTATCACTACCACTATCACCAAGTCGAATATAAATAGGACGAACTGGAGCAGCACGTCTATGAATATCTTTGATGTTATTATGTTCATGGCAGGGTATATGGAGCCGAAGCTGTCGAACCCTGCGGTAAAGCCCGCAGCCATGTCACCGCTGAAAAAGCTTGATATGCTAGACGCAAACGAAGCAACGCTGCATAGAAGACCGCTGCAACTCTGCGAAACAGATGTGGATAATGTGGAGCCGACCATGCTGCTTATCGGAAGGTTGAACAGCACAAGCACGGACGG
>JAJZWO010000079.1 GCA_021846635.1 Microcaldota archaeon
TCAATAAAAAGAGGCAGAGCCGCAGGCAAGGCGAAAAAGGGCTTAATCAAGAAAGCCAAAAAAGCCAAAGCCAACTATGCTCAAGCGAAGGCCAAGGCTCCTGCAGCGCGAAACAGGTTAAGGATGCGTTCAGCAAGTAAGGCTAATAACCGCCTTAAAAAACTCCAAAAAATGGGTCTGGGAAAATCCCAAAAAGCAAAAAAGTTGCAAGCAAAGCTCAACAAAATAAAAGCTACAAACATAGCAAATTATAATGCCAAAAAAGTCGCTGACAGAATGGTGTCGAATCCCTCTTCAGGCATGGCAGTAGCTGGCCTTGCCGGTGGAATGGCGATTTCAGAAGCAAGCAAAAAGAGGCTCGAGGGAAGTAAAATATCCGGCAGGGCTAAAACGCTCAATAAACGGATTGAAGAGCAGAAAAAATATGAAAAGGACAAGAAAGGAGAACACATGGTAAACGGCATCTACACGTCAAACGGAATAACAGATTTTGATAAGATCCCTACTACGAAAAGGAACGTTTCAATAAGCGAAAAGGGGATGAGGATAGGCCATGTGCCTAAATTTAACAACTACGTTAAAACTGTAAAGACCAAAAATAGCACACCGCTAAACTCGCAAAAAAACTCAGAACCAAAATTCTTCCTCAATCATGAAAAAACCACGAATCCCGGAAAAGTCGTATCTACAAAAGTGCTCAAAATTCCAAAATCCGCACTCTTCCAGAAGGGGGGCACGAGCGCAATTGCCATGTCGTTCCTGCAAAGGCGCTGGGCCAAGCAGATTGAAGCCGGAGGCCCGCATGCCGAAAGGGCACAGGGACGCCTAAACAAGCTCAACGATGTAGTTGCACAGCTGCATTATGGGAAATCTTCAGCAAATGAAGCTTTTGATTTGGCACAGAGGGGACAGCTGAGATCGAAAAATGCAGGACGGCTTAATGATATTGTATCTATTGGCATTCCAATTCCAGGAGCGAGGCAGATTGGCAAGGCGCTTGGGAAACATTACAACCAAGATAAGCTGGAGAGGTTAGAGCACGAAACCTATTTGAATTACCTGGATAGAAAGAATGGTTATGATAAGTTAAAGGCGGAAATGAGCGCGTCAGAAGACCATACGATTCGCCATCCTATATCCGGGAAGCACGGTTCAACAAGCTTAGAAGCGAAGCGCAAAAAGGTGTGGATCGACGCGTACAACGAAGCTTTGAAAGGCCTTAAGAAGTAGCCTGCTCTAAACCACCGAATACATCAACGGTTCTATGCAACGCACAAAATCCTGTTTCTTATGCTGTTGCCGCGCACTGTTACGAATATGCTGATATTATACTATCCGACATGCTGTCGCCGGCAGCGACTTCAGGCATTATGCATTTGTAGACTCCGCTCCTGCTCAGCTTAGGTATGTTCTCCTCCTTCGCCACTCTGGTTATTATTTTTATCCTGCTTTCTACGGCCTTGGCTGAGATTGCTATCATGCTGTTCTTTATGTCGTCATCGCTGCACGCTACGATATAGGCCGCATTGCTTATCCCGGCCTTGCTCAGAGTCTCCTTTATGGTGGGGTTGCCAATTATGGCGAAGACGCCTATTTCGTCGGCCTTCTCAAGCTCTTCCTGGCTCTGGACTATGAATACGTGCTTAACGCCTTTTTCCTTGAGCTTAACCGACACGAGCTCCCCGAGCCTGTTCATGCTGGTTATTATAACATGGCCCCTGAAGCCCCGTATTTTCCTCTCCTGAAACCTCTCCCTGATTCCGAGGCCCTTTATGAATTCAAAGAAGAGCGCCGCAAGCCATACCGCCAGCAGCGTGAACACTATGGCGTCTATTATGCTTGCAGCTACAAGGAACGGGTTTTCCGCAACCGACAACGGCAGCTTATAGTACTCTATGTCAAGCGCCAGAAGCACATTCCACACTATGGCTACTGTTATTCCAAGCCCGGAGGCTATGGCAAGCCCTACGGCTACGATAAACAGGATTATCGAGGAATATGCGATTATCGTCAGCCTCTCGTCCATCATTCAAGCACCGTTCCTAGCCCTCCTGCCAATTATGTCTCCGATGTCAAGGCCTGCAAGCACTTCAGGGACCACGCAAAGCCCTGCTCCCGCCCTGTGCATTTTCGTTACACTGGCCTCATCCTTCGCTCTTGATATTATGTCTATTCCGGGATTAAGGTAATGGGCAGTGACGATTCCCAGAAGGTTCTCGAAATCGCTCTCAGTGGAGAATATTATGGATTTTGCCGACTGCACAGAACATTTTCTGAGGACGCTGTCGTCAGTAAAGTTGCCCCTTACAGCTATGTAGCCAAGCCCCCTGAGCATCTCTACCTTTGCAGGATCCTTGTCCACTACCACAAACTTCTTCTTCTTGTTTTTAAGTGTAAGGCATATGCTTTCCGCGAGGTCGTTGTAGCCGCACACTATCACCCCGTTGTTCATCTTGCGCACGCCTATGTTGCTGAGCTTCTCGAAGAGGTTTACCACGCTTATGAGCTCGACTATGCCTGCGAGCACGAAGCCTATCGCCACTATCTTGACTATTCCGTCGAGCATCAGCAGCGGGAACGTATCGTAAAATTCGCCATCAAGGCTCAGCATATGGTAGTCGAACGCGGGGGACAGGGTCACGCCGTTTATGTCGAAGAGCGCAGCTATAGTGAAATAAGCAGCATCGTAGAAATTGCCGACGTAATAATGGACCAGGAATACCGTTCCCGAGGCTGAGGCTATCACTATTATTAGGAACATTGCTATATAGCTCAAAGGCATGTCAACCTTGGAATTTCCCGCGCTCATCGTGCTTCATCGCTTATTTAGTTATCTCGGCGATTATCTCTTCGCTTGCGCTGTTTTGCGGCATTACTATGTAGTCTGCACCCGCTTCT
>JAJZWO010000080.1 GCA_021846635.1 Microcaldota archaeon
TCGATGGTAGCTGCGGACGGTGCAAACGTGGATCAACACAATTTCTCAATAGGGGTTAACTTCAACGGCACGGTATACATAATCTCACACTCATACATACCTGGATTTACTACGTACCATGTAGAAAGTCATGGAGTGTCTTCAACCACAACCCCGGCGAAGCCGTTGTATACGGAGCTCCTCTCATTCCAGCCGCAGATAGTTAACTATACGTCAGTATCGAATATGGCGGATTCGCCCTACACATGCTATATTGCTTCTGCCTCGTCATTCCATACAACCACCCCAACGCCATGTGTTGTAGAAAAGCAGTATATCGAGACGTCGTCTTCTGGCGGCACAACAACCAATCCTGCATGGTCTATACTGGGCGAAATGTACGGCCCGATACTGGGAGTGCCCAGCTCATTCAAGTACGTAGAGAACCTCGGATATCCTACCGATTATGTTTCGGCAGTTACGGCTCTCTCATCCACATCACCATCGTTTTCATCCAGCTCGTCAGGCCCCTCAAGTACAAACATCATAGCCAACACTATAAACGCGGCTAATAGTATACCTGTCGACACCACTCCGATAACTTCGTCGCAGCTCATACCGCGCACCAGCCTCACGAGCAACATAAGCGGGTACATGCTTGTTCCATACAAAGCGTCGCTCTCGCTCTCGGAGGACTGGACCCCGTCCACGGCAGCCCCGAAGTCAAGCAATGGCGATTCGTGTCCCTCCTCCTACTCTTTCCCAAGCAGCGTCAACAAAAAATACACGATTTTCACCTACGGCGTGTCGAAGGTCAACTCAAGCACCAACACGACAGCGATAGAGGGAGGCAGCATATTCCTTCAGTATTTCGGAACAGGCGTGTACTACTCTCCAGAACTGTCGGACGCAAACTTGATAATGCCCCCAAGGATAGGATACGGGATGTTCACGAACAGGCTGATAGGGGAAGCATACGTCAACCTTACTGCAACCACTTCAGGCGAGCAGAACCCGCAGCTGCTATTGAACCAGAGCCACAACTACAACTACTACGAGTCGCTGCACTACCTAGATGCGTTCGGCAAGTCTATTCCGGCATACGCAACCGAAGTTGCAGTTCCATCTAACATCGTAGGCGATGTCGCTAGCGTATCAGGTTACTACAACCCTAACAACTACCTCCAGAAATCAAGGAACTTCACGCTATCAAACTTCACCAATGACGGGGGAATAGCTAGCATAATCAATGCGTATCACGCAGCCTACACACTCGATTCATTGGGAATAGACCTGACCGGCCACAAGTCTATACTGGGGTACGACAGGCTTGTGTACAACTTCATAGACCGGTTCGGCAACAAGATATCGATGCCGCTGGATATAGACATGGCAAACATAACCTCGCTGTCGCTCTCGGCGGTGGACAACATAGATCCGTCCAACCCCAACCAGAGCACCATAGCAGTGAAGGGCTTTGCAGGATACATCACAGGCAGCACGCCAGTATCCATCAATCCGCTCCCGGCTGGGCAGAAGATATACGTATACTATGATACAAACATAAACTTCTACCCAAGCCAGACATACCCAAGCCTTCAGTCCTACGCCTCCTATGCTGAGAACTGCGCATACGGCTCGGATGCATACGGCTGCGCACTCGCCAATCCCACAAACGCAACACAAAACGGAGGCAACACTGTTGGCGGGCAGGTGGTGTCATCGCTCGTAACCTATTCGCCACAGTACGTTAACGGCCAGTCATGCTCGCCGCAGCCGAGCAGCCTTCTCACGCAGCAGAACTACTGGGAGTGCAACATATACGGGAATTACGGGCTCAAGTCCTCGCAGATAGGCCCTTCAGGGCAGGTAGAATACTGCCTACCTGACTTTGTCAATGGGACTGGGCAGTTCACATCGCAGCTGGGCCTTGTAGGCGTAACTACCACGAATTCATCTGGAGGCTTTTCGATGAATGTCCCTGCATGCGGAACAGGGACATCAAGGATAATAGCCGAATACTACGGGGTGCCTTCGCCGCAGCCCAATCTCGTGAGCCAGGTGCCGCTAGTATATTCTGCAAACACGGTAGACAGCTCCAATCCGTCGCTTTACACTTCGACTCCAGAGTACAGTTACACCTACTCGCCTAACCAGACGATACAGGCCCTTCCGATAGGAAGCTACGCCTTGAGCCTCGGCGACATAGAAGTCGTGCTGCTCGTTGCCATAGTCGCTGTGCTAGTCGCACTTGCAGCTATGCGCTCCAGAAGATGAACCTTCACACATGGCTAACGCGATAGCACATTATTTATATTAATAAATGCGGTATTATATCGGTGGTATGGTGCTCGGAATAGCCCTTGCCGGAGTTGTGCTGAGCTTTGGCGGCGTATACGCGTTTGTCCCGATAGTGATAATAGTCATACTTATAGCCGCTGCAGCGGGTCTTTCCAGGGGCACCAGCATATTCAGCGCATTCGGAATCGGCGCCATAATAGGCCTGGGCGGCTCCTTCGGCAGCGGCGGAAGGGGCAAGGCGCTGCACAAGCAGGGATATGGCGGCAGGGCAGCGCAGAGGAACCTCGCAAAAGGTAAAGTACGGGGCAGGAAGCTCAGCGGCAAAGACCTGAAGAAAGCGGCAGCTATACCAAAGAAAGGCATTGCGGCTTTCAGGGCCAAGAGGCTGGCTTCGAATTCAAAGCTGGTAAGCGCTCTGTCGGAGAAGGGCAAGGCTGCACTCTCTCAAAAGGGCATACCAACAGACATAATTGCAGGGGCAACAGCCGGGGGCATAGGCTTTTCCACGATGGCTGGCTCAAAGATTTTGAAGAGGCGCGACAAGGCCGAGAAGGCAAAGGAGGAAGCCAGAAAGAAGCTCGTCGCTGCTCAGGAGAA
>JAJZWO010000081.1 GCA_021846635.1 Microcaldota archaeon
AGGCGTATACCTACAGCCTTCTTGCCGATATATCCGCGCATATGCCGTACTACAACTCTACTTTTGTAGCATACGTTCCAAGGTCTTTCTGCAGCTACCTGTCCGGAGGCGGCTCGCCCGACCTTGGAGCTGTAGTGGAGGTGCAAAACTGGTCTATGTGTTCGGGAAGCGTTGAGCGCGTGGGTCTTGCTTACCGCGGCGGCAGCTATTCATTATCGTAGGCGGTGGAATGAAGCTGCAGCTTTCTTTTGACGCGCTCTTTGGCATCGTCCTGCTTGCCGTGATAACCGCATCCATAATTATACCGCTGCACGGCATGTTCCTGCATTACCACTCCATGCTGCATTCTGTTCTGCTGCACGGCTACAACGGCACAGGGAACGCGAGTTCGTATTCGCTGCCATACGGCTATTCCTACGGGGTCAGCACGCAATGAAATCAATCGCTTCGATAGGCTCTATAATCTCCATGTATGCGTTCGTAGCGCTGCTGCTCGCCCTTATCCTTTTTGTCCACATGACCGGCACCTATTCCGTGCAGAACCTCGCGCTCCAGGTCTCCACCATTAGGGGGCAGGGAGAGATACAATCCTACTACATCTCCGCCCAGCAGTCCAACGCCACTATGGCCGATTTCATCGAAGCGGTAGCGCATGCAGGCTATCCGGCTAGGGCATACAGGTACTATCCCGGGATGAACATAAGCTACCGCGGCCGCATAATGACAATAGGCGGAAAAAGCTACTATGTGGTGTTCGGTTGAATTCACAGTCATCCGTCGAGTTCCTGCTAATATCCGCAGCGCTGCTTTCCATGGCTGCTTTATCGCTTGGCATATACTACCACATGCTACGCGTTTCTTCCTCCGCGGCGTCCTCGCTCATGGAGGCGCAGAATGCGATCTCGGTTCCTGCTGCGAACGTAGCTGCGTACCAGCCTACCGCCGCCTTGTTCCTGCAGCAGAATGCAACATACGGCTCAGAAGAGTACGCATACGGGTACGTGTACGCCGGCAACTACACTGTCAACATGTCGCTGTCCTCTGACGGGGTTGCAATACTCGGCAACTCTACATACTCGGTCAACGGCGGCTCCTCAATAATCCAATTCGGATTCATACCTGAGAATTCAGGCGAATCCTCTATAACGCTCAACTACTCCTACCTATATGGGGGAAAACTAGTGTCTTACAGCAAATCCTATTACCTGCTGGCAATGCTGAAATATTCTGGTGCCTCTCCAAACTCTTCGGTGCAGTACTCCGGCAAGGTAACCGGGCTAAACTATTCGCTTGGATACGACACATCAGCATCTCCGGTGAGCAAGATTTATGTGAGCACGCACTGCACATACACTAACTTCTACGGCAACCCTCTGCCCTTCAACGAGCAATGCAGCGGCGCATCATGGGACTACCGTATATTCTCAAACTACTGCTATTACTATTCCGATACCTCTACGCAAACGTATTGCGTGTACCTGGATAAGGTTGCAACTGCGGTCTACCCGGAGGGCCAGCCCGAGCCTGCCTACTCTGTAAACGCATCAGTCTCGCTAGGCAGCGCACACTACAGCTCCATAATAAATTCGTCCTCCAACTCAACCGTGTATTCAGCCTCAGGCGAACCATCGGGCTACGCATACAACAACGGGACAGTGACCTATTCACCAATCCAGCCCGATTCCGTGTACCTGAACCTGTCCAACGGCACCCAGAAAATCGTACCGCAGCAATACTACTACGGCTACGCTTCCGCGCTTTCGTCTTTATCCGGCTACATGTCCTACTATAACGGCACAGCCGTTTCGCAAAGCGAACTCTCCTCAATAGGCGGAAAGCTCTCCTCATACAACGAGAGCCTTGCGCAGCTTCTCTCGTCAGCTCCGCTTGAGACGAACTGCTACTACTCCCTGAAGGAAAGCAGATACGTATGTCCTTATCCCGGGCAATTCGGCTTCCAGTCGATAGCTTTCCACGTTGACGGGATAGGCACGAGCGCCAACATAACTGCTGGCAGCTCAACGATAAGGCTGACGTGATGAAGTCTCAACTTTCCTTTGTGGGCCTGGTGGCAGGGATTGCAATACTTGCGCCTGTGGTCGTTGGCGTTTCGCTGCTCATATACGGCGGCTCACAGTCACAATCCGTCTCGCTCCCGGCAATGTACAATTCATTCTATGACCTATCTAGCATGGCCCACGGCAACACGTCGTCCCGGGCGTGCTTTGAAAGCGACGCATGCACTGGGATGATAGGGCGCAACTTCGCCGAGTCCTATGGGCTGCGCTACATAAGAATAAGCTCGCCTTATGCCAGCGCCTCATACGGGAACCAGTCGCTGTGCTCAGATTCTTACTACAACTGCATGACCTACTACGGAGGCTCGCTGCTCTGCGTATACGAGTGTGAATAAAATGGAAGGAATCGTTTACGTGCTCCTGCTGGCATACGTAGCATATTCATTGGCGGCGTATGGCATGTACTACTCTTCGGGGCAGGCATACCTGTCGTCGTCATTCTCCTCATACGCTTCATTTGTTTCCGCATCATCCGAGTATTCGTCCGTCGCATTCGCGATGTCCCATTCTCTTCCAATTCAGCAGTATGAAGAGCTGGAGCGCGCGGTGGGTGCCTCAAACATCACCATATCCGGCAATTTTATAGAAATAAGACCAGCACTCGGAAACGGCGTATCCTATCACGGAATATACGGAGGCTAGAAGGACCACGGACTCTTTATATTACTTTTCACAAATAATATACTGCAAACTTCTTACGTGGCCTTAGTTGTGTAACGGCTAGCACAGAGGACTGTGGATCCTCAAGACCGGGTTCGATTCC
>JAJZWO010000082.1 GCA_021846635.1 Microcaldota archaeon
CTCTCCAAGCACGTATCAAAATCGAAGCCGAAGAACGTGCGCTCGCAGGTTGAGCCAGACTACTGGGTGTACCCTGAGTTCGTGGTTACGGTCCAAGCGGACGAGATAACAAAGTCTCCGATGCACATGTGCGGAAGGCACAAGGAGAAGGACGGCTCAGAGGTAGGATACGCACTCAGGTTCCCTCGCCTGGTTGGTGAAGACGCAGTCAGGGAAGACAAATCGCCTAACGATGCGACTACGTCGAAGGAGATAGCAGAGATGTACTCAGAGCAGAAGCGCGTCAGCCTCAAGTAATGAGCCTTCACTCCTCTATTACCGATTCCACAGAATCGGAGAGCTTCTGCAGCGTCTTGATGACTCCCTTCATCTTCGGGTTTAGCCTGTATCCGAGTCCGTACCCCTTCTCAGTCCTTATGTGTGTCGGCTGTATCATGTTGAGCGTGAGCGATAGCTCCCTCAGCGTGATTATGAGCGTCTTCCTGGTGAACTTCTTCTCCAGTACTGCGTAGAGCTCCCTCGTCGCCCTGGGCGACTTTTTGTGGAGCAGCTCCAGCACCGCAAAATTCGGCCTTGTAAGTATCTTCCTAAGGGCCCAAACCTCATCCTTCGGCTGTTCTTGCTTTGCCATATCCATATAAAGTGCGCCAAAGTTTAAAAGCCTTCTGTTAAGCCCTACACATATATTTATCTGCTTACACGCGCATTACCGCATCTATCTATGTAGCCATACGAATAAAACTATAAATATTATACAAAAGTATAAATACTTTTACTTAAATAAATAAACATGTATGCAGATAAAAGCATTAGGGCAGATTCTGGCGAGAAACGGGAGCAAGCCTCCGGCAGCGAACGCCTCAAGGCCCTCGTTCTGCGTTTCTGAAGTGTCCGGAGAAGTCCTGGAATCCCACCCAGACAAATTTTTTGATATCGTTGCGGCAAAATCAGGCCCGGCATATGCGGTATGCAATTCTGTCCCTGCGGCGAAGCTGAACGCCTTCCTCGCTGCAGGCAAATCGACTCTTATGAGGGAGGCGGCTTCTGGCGCGTTCGCAGCCAATCTTAACGACCCGGCAAGCCTTCGCACCCAGATAGCTGCAAGGCTGATCTCTTACGGAGTATCTGAAAACGTGGAGCCGCTGTCGTATCTGCTCGCGCACGAATTCACAGGCTACGGGCCCGTAGCGCTGCTTCTCGACTCCAAGGACGAGATTGAGGAGATAACGGTCGACTCGCCGTCGTCGCGCATTGGGATATACCACTCGAGGTTCGGATACTGCCAGACCAATATCCGGTTCTCATCCGAGTTCTACATGCGTTTTGTATTCAACCGCCTGATAGAGAGGTCCGAGCTGGCAGCCTCAGGGTCCAGGCCCATAGTAGACACCCAGACGGCAGAGGGCTTCAGGGTGCACCTGCAACTGCCCCCATACGCCCCTGGCGGGGCTGTAGCCTCAATAAGGCTCCGCGAAAGGCGCTACTACAACCCTGCGAGGCTCGTTTCCGGCAAATCCATATCCCCAGAAGCGCTTGCATATCTGTGGCTATGCATAGAATCAGGGCTAAACATAGTCATCTCAGGCCCGCCGGCATCAGGCAAGACCTCCTTGCTTTCCGCCCTCCTGTTCTTCGTCGGAAGAGGGGAGCGCGTCCTCGCAATAGAGGAGGATTCAAGCGAGCTGCTCCTTGAAAGGGACATGCCCAATCTCGTACTGCTGAAAAGCGTGTCCGGGGGAGTAGGTCCTTCTGCCCAGATAACCAACGCCCTTCACATGAGGCCGGAGCGCCTGGTGGTCGGCGAGATACGTGGGGCGGAGGCTGCCAGGCTGTATTCCGGAGCCAACCTCGGCATACCCTTCATGACAACGATGCACAGCAATCCGGACCCATCATCCCTCCTCGCCAGGCTCTCATCAAGGCCGATGTCGGTCGAGGAGCACTCGATCTCGATGACAGACATAGCGGTTTTCATGCGCAAGAACGGTACCGAAAGGACAGTTTCAGGAGTCTCAGAGTACTCCTGGCTGTCAAGAGGTGAGATAAGCGGAATGCCCCGCAGCGCAATGAAGATAAATGCAATCGTGCAAGACGGCAAATTCGATTTTTCCTCGCTTCCGGGATCGAAGGCTGCGAGAAGGTATTCAAAAATGCACGGCGTGAAGCAATCCGCGTTCTCCGACGAGATACGCAGGAGAGCCAAATACCTGTCCGAATCCCGCCCGGATTTCACTGCAGATGAGATGTTGGAATGGATAAGAAGCTACGAGGAATAATGCGTTTAGGCGGAGGCACTGGTGTAGCTGCGGCTTATGCAGTAGCGGCCATGATCCTGTCCATCGCGCTTGGGATGTACCTGATATCCTTCTCGATTTTTATTGCGTTGCTGCTGGTATTGGAGTTTCATATTGCCATCTCAAGGAGGGGTGCATCTAAGGCAGAAGTGGAGCGCCTGGGAGAGATGTGCTCCTTAGTCCAGAATGGAATAAACTCCGGCTCAGGTATCGTTCCGGCAATGCGCACAGCGCTTGCCGCACTCCCAAGGGAAGGCGCTTTATACCTCTCCTTCTTTGAGGCTCTTGCCCTCTCTGAAACCGGCACAGCCCCTGGCGAGGCATTTGCCGAAGTGGCATCAAGACAGAAGGACAGGGCCCTCGCAGCCGCGCTCCTATCCCTTTCAGGAACGCTATCGGCTTCCGGGGAAAGAGGCTTTGGCATAGCAGGCGAAGCAATCGCATCCAAATCAATGGAGTCAATAAGGCGCGGAGAATCGTCATTCCAGAAAGGAAGCGTTTTTGCAGTCTTCTCAGGTACGGTCCTGCCCACCATAGCAGCATTCG
>JAJZWO010000083.1 GCA_021846635.1 Microcaldota archaeon
ACTCCTGTCAGGAACTTCTCTATGTCCTTCCTGTGCGCCCTCATCTCCCTTATGTCCCTATCCACGGTGAAGAAGTCCACTATGTAGAATGACCTCGCTATGGTTGAGTTGGGGGAGGCGTTTGCAACTGACGAATTTGACGATGTTATCTTGACGAGGGACCTGGCGAGGTCCTCGGGCTTGCCTGTAGACTCTGCAGAGTATTCATCAGCGTAGGACTCCCTCGCCCTTGAGAGCGCGAGCATAAGCAGGTTGCTGATGAAGTATGCCAGGAATGCGAACATCCCTATTATTATGAAGTATGCGTCGCTGTTGCTGTTTCCCGCTCCTATGAAGCTGCTCCAGAAAAGCTGCTGCGCCACTATATACGCAACGACAGGTATGAACGACACGAATGTCATGGTCGATACATCGCCGTGCCTTATGTGGCCTATCTCATGGGCAAGCACGGCTTTGAGCTCGTCGCCGTTTAGCAGCGGGAGAAGCCCCTCGTGTATCACTAGCGTAGAATCCTTCCTGGTCCTTCCGAAAACGAACGCGTTAGGCTCCTTTGATGGGGCTATTGCTATGCGCGGCGCAGGCACATGCGCCTGCTTGGCGAGCGCCTCCACCAGAACGTGTAGCCTTGGGTACTCCTCCTTGCCTATGTACCTTATCCTGGATGCTGCTGCTATCATCTTGGGCGAGGCGTACCACTGCAGCATGAAGAAAAGCACAGCTATTATGAGTATGAGATACGCTCCTGCGCCGAATGCCGCCATCACGGCGTATATTATGGCGAAGCCTACCGCGAATATGAGAAATATCGTAAGGTACATCCTGCCAAGGAGCCCGTACTGCGATGCCAATCTAGCCACCTTCACTGTATAAGCATAATTAAGGAATAAATACTTTCTTAGGCAAAGAATATTGGTATATTCGGATGGCGGCCGAGACAGCGAACCCAGGCGTTGCAAGCAGCAGCGCTTTCGACCTTCAGAAGCTCGTGTCCGAGGCGACATGGAGGGAGCTCCTGATAAGCCTGGTGGAGAGCAACCAGATAGATCCGTGGGACATAGACATAGCGAAGCTTGTCGAGGGTTACATGTCAGTCGTGAAGAGCATTAAGCTCATGGACCTGAGGATGCCGGCAAACTTCGCGCTCGCGGCATCAATACTTCTCAAGATGAAGAGCGACCGCTTCCAGATATTTTCAGTCGAGGAAGAGCCCGAACCAGAGCCAGAAGTCGGGCAGCGCAGGCTGCCTGTCGACGTTCCGGGATTGGTGTCAAGGGCTAGGATGCAGCCCCAGAGGAAGGTCACGCTTGACGAGCTTATGGAGGCGCTTGACGAGGCTATGAAGATCGAGAAGAGGAGCACAAGGGAACGCGAGCCCCCTGCGCAGTTCCACCTGGAGCTTCCAAAGGAGGACATAGACCAGAAGATGGAGCGCACGTTTGACCTCGTGTCGAAGAACGCGGACAGGGAGGGAATAGTGCTGTTCAGCACCCTCTCCCGGCTATACGGCAGCACCCAGGAGATGCTGTTCGACTTCTTCATACCTGTGCTGTTCCTGGTGTCGAAAGGCAGGCTCGGCATACTCCAGGAGGAGTTCTTCGGCGACATATTCATAAAGGTACCCGGTGGTGCGAGTGGCTGACGACAATGCAAGGGAGTACAGGAACCTCATAGAGGCTGTGCTGTTCGTATCAGGGAAGGCGATGAGCGCAGAGGAGATCGCATCTGCGATAGGCGTCAGCTCCGTAGGCTCTGTCAGGAGCATGATAACCGCGCTGGCTGAGGAGTACTCCAAGTCCGGTGGCGCGCTTGCAGTCGAGAAGGTAGCTGACACTTACATGCTTTCAGTCAGGGAGCCCTACGCAAGCAAGGTCAGCGGGCTTGCCGGCTCTCCCGACATAACAAGGGGTTCGCTGCGCGTGCTCGCATACATAAGCAGGAATGAGCCCATACTCCAGAGCGCAGTGGTTCGTGTCTTCGGCAGCGGTGTTTACGACCACGTCAAGGAGCTCTCCGAGAAGGATTTCATACGCTCCACGAAGGTCGGCAGGTCGAAGAGGCTAGAAACGACAAAGAAGTTCAGGGAGTATTTCAATCTCTCAAAGTGATCAATACTTTGGATTGGACTCCTTCTTTCCCGATTTCATGTTGGAATAGAGCGCCATGACGAAAAGCAGGGAGGAAAGCCTGTTCAGGTACCTCACTATCTCATTGTCCAGGCTGTAATCCTTAGACGCCTCGACTACCTCTATTTCAGCGCTCCTTGCAAGAGAGCGAGCATAATGCAGCATTGCGCCAATCTCAGAGCCTCCGGGCAGCACGAAATTCTTAAGCTCGGGAAGCTTGGCACCGTATTTTCCTATCTCCTCCTCAAAAGCCTTGACGTCGCTGTCTGAGAGTTTCCTCTTGGGCGCGTACATCGGGTCAAGCGCAGATGCGACCTGCGCCCCGGCCACGAAAAGGTCGTCCTGTACCTTCGACAGAATTGATCCTATGCTGTCCTCTACATCCTTTGATAGTATGACTCCCAAATAGCTGTTCAGCTTGTCCAGCTCGTTAACCGCGCGGGTGTAGCTGTCGGATTTGGACACCTTTTTCTTGCCGACGAACGTATCGCCGCTGTCTCCAATCCCGGTATAAAATTTTGACAACCAATCACTACAAATAAATATGATTCTGTAGCATATATTAAAGCGCTGCTTTTGGGCTCGTAGTCGAGTGGCAAGACGTCCGCTTCACACGCGGGAGACCAGGAGTTCAATTCTCCTCGGGCCCA
>JAJZWO010000084.1 GCA_021846635.1 Microcaldota archaeon
TTGAAAAGCGCAACGGAGAGCGTGTGATCTACACATTTCCTGCTGGACAGGCAGAAGCTGGAAGAATAGCCGATGCAGTAAGGGAATATGCCTCCAAAAACCAATATGTGTACACTGAGGAGGAGAAACTGCTGATGCCCGACGAGTCGATGCAGATATATGTGTTTGACAGGAACAGCGTAGTTGTGGCTTCCAGGGCTTACATAGGCGACGTTGGAGAAAGAGTAAGGGAAGAAGCGCGCGAAATAGCTGAATATGCATACGCGCTGCTGAAAGACTTCAAGCTTTTGAGGGTGTAAATCCCTCATCATAAGAAACCTAACGCTATCTTCTTTGGAGGATTAGCGCAGCATGCCAACTAGGATCCCAAGCAGGCCATCTGCGTTCCTGTAAACCTTTACTATGTCAAGCTTCTCGGAATCAATCATCTCTATTGACAAAGACAGGTTACACATATGACTAGGATTTGCATCGCTCAAATGGGCATTGTCATTTATATTGGATAATAGGTCTGACATTTCCATTTTGATTTCGTTAGACAGCACGGATTTGAGCATGCGGCTTAGCGAGTCCACGTTTCTTTTTGCGTATAGTTCTTTTGCAGTACGGCGGAACTCCCCATCGTATAGAATTGCATCGAATATTGCCTTTTCTGCTGCAATCTTCGCGTTTTCAGATTTCGAAAGGCCTTTGCGTTCGGCGTAGCGGTCAAGAGGAGTAAATTCTATATTCATTTTCAAGACCTATTCCCAATTATCCGTCGTTTATATTTATAGTTTTGGATATAATACTTTTGTGCAGCTTCCGAGAGGATTAGAATGAAAAGAAAGCATGTTATTCTTGATTATCTTGATAATGGCGCGAGATACACTCTCCTCTTCATGGTCCTGTATCTGCTTGTGGCAGTGTTTGAAGGGTCGTGCGCAAGGCCTGTTCTTAACAGCGCTTTCCTGTTTGTAACAGCACCGTTCAATCCGCTGGAAAACTGCATATTGGCCAGCAGTTCTGCAGGGTTCTTCGTGGCAGTAGCCTCAAACTTCGTTTTTGTAGCCATATTGATATTCGGCGCCGGGGCTTATTTCGGATATCTGAGCCGCATCACTAAAAAAGGCTTGCGCATGCCATACATATTTGCCTCTGCGGTGATATCTACGTATATAGCTTCGGCAATGTCTTACGCTTATTTCTCCGAGTTTCCAGCGATGCGCCTCAAGGTAGCCACGGGCACGTCGATAATAGGGTTCGACATGTGCATGTTCATGGCAATCTTCATGGGAATTGAGGTGTTTTACTATCTAAAAGCCAGGAGCGGGAAAAAAAGTTTCAAGAAATCGGGAAAGCTGGGCTTTGACCCGGTGTACGTGAACACCAGGCTGGGATTCATACTGATATTCTTGATATTGATGTATTCGTACCTGAGCGTAAGCCTTGTACACCTTGCAGGGCTTATAGCAATACCAATACTTGCAATGCTGGTTCTGAGTTTTAGCCATAGGGGCATAGGCAAAGTAGTCGGGTCAATTGGCAGGACTAGCTTAAACGGATTTGGAAAGGCGTATAAATAGGGTATTTACGCCAGAGCAGCATATTGCATAAATGTCAAACGCCATGGCAAAAGGTAAGTATAAAGAAAGGCCTGATTATATTTGGGTGCATTGGTGGAATACAAGAATCGTAGCGAAATAGAAACAGTTAAAAGGAATTTGAAAAGCTTCAGAAAGGGTTTTGAAAAGTCCTATGGAAAGGACAGAAGCATAATGTACGTAAATTACATAGGGCATGAAGAGTTCAGGATTAGATATGGCAAGGCGAGTGCGGAAGACAAAATAAAGAGCTATTCGTTTAAATCTGGAAACGTTCTGTACGTGGACATGCAGTGCCTTGAAAATTGTTCTGCAGAAGAAGCTTACATGATGGGGCTGAGCAGCGCAGTAGCAGAAATTATGGAGCAGTATTGAGCCCGGACCTTTCACTCGCTCCTGAGCGCTATTATCGGGTCTACCTTGGAGGCCTTCCAGGCAGGATATGCGCCGGCTGCAACGCTTATCAGTATGGCAATTGTAAAAGCCAGGAGCAGTGTCTGTACGGTTATTACGGGAGAAAAGCTCACCGAAGACGAAGAAGGTCTAAAGCCTGAGCTTGAACTTGCAAAACCGGAGCTCCTTCCTCCGAATCCCGATGAACCTCCTCTCGAAAAGCCTTTGCTTACCGCAGGCGACGATGCCGATGGAGCCGCTGAAGCTGTTGGACTATGCGAAGAGAGAAGCGCCGGAAGTATGTAAGAGCCTCCAGCTCCTGCGACCATTCCGACCATTCCGCCTATTACTCCGATCATGACCGCTTCTGAAAGAAACAACAGCATTATGTCGCGCTGCTTGAAGCCTATCGACTTTAATATGCCTATCTCCTTTGTCCTTTCGGATACCGAAACCATCATTATACTTAGTATGCCTATTCCTGCCACTATTAGAGAGATGCCGCCTATCGAGCCCAGCAGAAGGCTGAGCGTGCCGGTTATAGAAGACACAGTCGAGGTTATGCTCTCGACTGACAGCACTGTCGCGCTGTTTCCGAATATGTCTGACAGCAACGTGGAAAGCGCAGATGTCGAATTCAGGCTCGTGGCCTTTATTACGAGAACGTTGTACGAGTATTTGTTTATCATGCTTTCGGCTTGCGTAAGCGGCATGAATATGCTTGTATCA
>JAJZWO010000008.1:0-7298 GCA_021846635.1 Microcaldota archaeon
CAGCCTGCCGAGCACACTGGCGAAGGATTCAAAGTACAGTCCGATCAAGAGGCTGCAAACAACCTTCCCGGAGCAAAGAGGCTGGCAGAGCTGAAGGGCTACCGCGATGCAATATTATCAGAGAAGAAAGACTTCCTCAGCGGCAATGCTGCAGATCGCGAAAGGCTTCTGGGAGCGACTTCGGCGCTGCTGAAATCAGAGTCCGTTGTCGGATCGGCTAACGCTGATATAGCCAAGCAGTTCGGCAATCCAAGCGATGCAACGAAGACTCTCCGCGAGGCAAAGGAGAAGAAGGACGCGGCAGAAGAGGAAGAAAAAAGGAGGATACGCGAAGAGGCAGAAGCAGAACTCGCAAGGAAGGCTGAAGAGGCGCGCAAGGCTGAAGAAGAGAAGAACAACAGGAGGAAGAAAAAAACATCCGATAACAACGGCGGCAGCACTCCGTGACCTACCACAAAACAAAAGCTAATCCTGATCTTACTGGAAACGCTTTGCCAGCACGTCTCCTATTTCAGCGCCTACCGTTATCTCCGGCATGACCATTCTAAGTGCGCCGGCGCTCCCTATCTTGGATATGTCGTCTTCGCTGCTCACTCTCGACACCACCTCTATGGAAGGATTGGCGGTTTTTGCTGTTATGGTTATCAGGGCGTTCTCTATGTCGCTGTCGCTGCAGGCAACAACCCTCTTCGCCCTTTCAGCTCCCGCATCTATGAAAGCGTCAACAGATTTGATGTCTCCCACTACTGACAGTATCGAATGCCTGTGCATTTCCATCCTGTCCCTCTCGCTTGCGACGACAACTACTGCGTCCATCCTCTCCTTCTTCATCTCCTGCGCTAGATAAAGTGAAAACCTGTTGTATGGAGCGAGTATAACGTGCCCCCCAATCTTTGCCACCTTCGCATCTATTATCCTGGAGCGTATGTTGACCTTCTTTATAAAATTGAAGAACAGGGTCGCAAGCACTACAGTAAGCAGTGCGAACGCTATGGTGTCGAGTATATCCGCGGAAAGTACATAAGCGTTCTCGCCGAGGCTGAACGGCAGGAGGAGCGGGTAGGAAACGTTAAGCATGCTGAGTATGTTCCACACCAATGCGATGTAGAATTTCACCCCTGAGGCGAGCGTAAGCAACAAGGCCGCTACGAAGAGGAGTATTATGCTGTAGAAAAGCATGCGCATCCTGCCAAGTGCTATTGCCACAAACCTCACCTGAAAAGCTTCGATACCAGATAGTTGCCGAGTTCGACCCCAGCAACTATTTCGGGCACAACGCATTGGTCTGCCCCTGCCCTGTGCATCTTAGTAACTGTGTATTCATCTTTCACGCGCGTTATGACCTTTATTTTGCCGTTGAGGTGCTTGGCTGAGATCACCCCCATCATGTTGTCGAAGTCGTCCTTCGCGTCGAATATGATCGTCTTTGCGCTTTCCACGTAAGCTTTTCTTAGCACGCTCTCGGATTTGAAGTCGCCCTCCACCGTCTGGTAGTTGAGCGCCCTCAGCATCTCAGCTTCGGCTTCGCTGTCCACTATCACTATAAACTTCCTTTTTTGCGCCGCCAGCTCTGCGCAAAGCCTCTCTGCGAGCATGGAATACCCGCATATAACCGTATGGCCGCTGATCTTCTTGGCAACGATTCCGGCAAGCTTCGATTTTATGTCTATGTCGGACATTATGTTTATGAACGACGCCATGACCAATCCTATTATGACTATTTTTACCACGCCATCCGCAGCCAGTACGAGTATAAGCCTGTAGAACTCCAGTGTGAACGGCGCTATATAGCTGGTAATGGGCGTAATGCCCTCCGCATCAAATATTGATAGTAGAGAATAGTAGCTGGCGTTGTATATGTTCCCTGTAATCGTATAAAATTCCAGTATGGAAAATGCGGTAAACGCTATGCCTACTGCGGTAAGCGCCACAAGGGTAAGCCCGGCAAGCCTTTCCTCCTCCTGTTTCTTTCCCTCCATAAATCAACCGGTATCGTTTTTCTTGAGTTCGCTTATTATCTCCCTGCTCGCTGCCTTCTGCGGCATCACTATATAGTCCGCACCCGCCTCTATCAGCTTCTCCCTGACGAAATCATCGTTCGCTCTTGTCACTATGAAAATCTTTTTGTTGAGATCTCTGGCGGTCAGCACTGAAAAAAGGTTCTTTGCATCGTTGTCCATCACAACTGCTATCGCCTTTGCGCCAACTATCCCTGCCTCCTTCAGGGTCTTGGAGCTTGTTGCGTCGCCTCTAATAACCTTAATCTCCTGCTCCTCCAGCTTACTAGTGAGAGAGTCGTTGTTGTCCACTACAACGAAGTCTATCATATGCTCACCTAGGACTTCGCCTATCTTCTGGCCTACGACTCCATAGCCGCAAATTATTATGTGGTCCTTCTCCTGCTTGAAACTTGCCATGGTAATAGTTGGAATGCCTCATTTATAAATCCTTATTACACTGCGCCACGTAGAAGGTATTTGCAGAAAAATAGGGCACGCAGTTGCGCTTTGCTGTGCTGACCGCTTGCAATGTACTAAGATTAGTCCCACCCAGATTCGAACTGGGGTTTGCAGGTCCAGAGCCTGCCGTCCTTGACCACTAGACGATGGGACTGCGCAGATATAATTGCAGCAACATATTTTATACATTTGTGGGCAAATAAGAATTTATGGCATCCGCAAAGGAAAAGAGGGCCAGCGCCGCGAAGATGCAACAGCACAACGCAAAAGCCAACCTTATCGAGGGAGTCGGCGTGATAATAGCCGTGCTTGCATTCCTTCTGTTCGGCATATACCTGTCGACAAGCGTATTCCATATCATACCGGACAGTTTCTCAAAGCTCATATACGCCGCGATAATCGGGATAACCGTATTCGCCATACTTCGCATATTCACAAGGATCCTAGAATCAAAGCTCACCAGGGCGACGTCGCAGGGGCGTGCAAGGCCTATAGTGCTTATAGTTAACCTTGTCGGTTATTTCATACTTGCCCTATTCGTTCTCTCTGCGCTAGGCATAAACACCTCATCGGTGCTGCTTAGCGGCACCATAATAGGAGCCGTAGTGGGTCTCGCATCGCAGAACGTGCTGTCAAACATATTCGGAGGGATAATGCTTATCTTCGTGAAGCCGTTCAAGGTAGGAGACAAGGTTGAAGTAAGCACCTGGCAGTACGGAGTTATGCTCACGCTCACGCCGCCGAAGTATTTTTCCAGGGACGAAATTAAGAACGGCTACAGGGGCACCATAGAAGACCTGACCCTAATGTACACGATAATAAAGGACAGGGACAACGAGCACATAAAGATACCAAACAGCATAATGGTACAAGCGGCAATAGCCATATCGAGCTCTACGCATACGCTCAACGTGCGCTTTGAAATTCCAAAGTCCATACCATTCAGCAAAGTCCGCTCGGATATAGAAAAAGCCGTCAAGACCGCATCAGGTATAAAAAATTCACCAAATATAATTGTAGAAGAGACAACTGTACTAACATACCTTCTTCGCATAAGCTTCGAGTGCGAAGCTGAAATTGAGGATAAGGTCAAGAGCGACATACTTCAAAGTCTTATCGCGATAACAGAGCCGCTAAAACCAAAGAATTGAGTGTCTTCTTGCGCAGCAATGAAAATACAAAAAGGGAAATAAAGGACATAATAATAGCGGATGCCGTGCTCATAATAGCGTTCTCCCTGACGCTATCCGGCGGCATATTCGGCCTTTCGAGAGGCTCGCCTTTCGGTTTTGCAGTCCTTATACCCGCGGTAGCGCTGGGCGTCTCACTCAGCTTCATACTGCACGAGCTTATGCACAAGTTTGTCGCACAGCACTATGGCGCCATAGCCGGATTTAGGACTTCATATAACGGGCTGATCGTGACGCTTCTTACGGGCGCATTCGGCTTCCTGCTCGGCATACCCGGTGCGACCATGATATATACCAACAACTTCACAAAGCGCGAGAACGGCATAGTATCACTCGCAGGGCCGCTCACTAATTTCGTGGTCTTCGGCATCTTCGTCGGGCTTCTTTTCGCGCTCAACCCCCTCCCAGGATCATACTTGGGATACGCAATAAACCTGACGATTTTCATAAGCATACTGCTCGCATTCTTCAACATGCTGCCTATATACCCGCTCGACGGGAGCAAGGTGCTTTCGTGGAACAAAGAGGTATACTTCATAACCATGGGCACGATATTCGTGCTGATGCTCGCTTTCAGGGTAATAAACATAGTCGACGTAATATTCATGATAGGCATAGCGATATTCTTCTCCCTATTCTACCGGAACATGATGTAATCAAGCCTTTCCGGAAAAATATTTATTACAGCGCTGGCATAGCATATCATGCAGATAAGGAAGGAGTATTCAACCAGCTCTGGAAGGCTGTCAGTGCTTGCAGAAGTGTCCAACGGCAGGATCGAGGAGATAAAGCTGGAGGGCGAATCAGTCGACGACTCTTACCTCGAGATGCTCTCGAAGCACCTAATAGGCAGAAAGTACGAGATAGGAGACCTCGAGGCTGCGATGCTCGAGCTTTCACTCTCTGGAGTCGTGCCAAAAGGGTTCAACGAGCAGGAGCTTGTGGAAGCCCTCCTTGAGAGCTGAATTGTGATACTATGGCGATGGCTAACAATAAGGTCGAATGCGTAGTCTGCGGGAACAAATTCGACTACAGCAGGATAAGCGCCTTCTTTGCAGGTGCGAAGAGCGGTGCCAAGAGGTACATACGCTGCCCGGTATGCAGGACGTGGGCGAGCTTCACCAAACCCTAATCCGGGAATTTGTCAACTGCTTTCTCCAGTATAAGCCTTCTAAGCTTCTGCGCCGTATCCTCTCCAAATCCTTCGAGCCTGATGACATCCAGCCTTCTGTCAGACTTCTTCACGCTGAACTTTTCCCCTTTTTCAAACTTTTTCAGCCTAACTCCATCGCATTCTAGGAATCCTTTGTACCTGACCACTACAATCTCTATGCTGCTGCTGTCCGGCACTATTACGGGGTTGCGAAGCGGCCCATCCGGATTGAGGAGCGTTATGCACAGCGCATCAGGATCCATTATTATCGGCCCTCCTGCCGCCCTGTTGTATGCTGTTGAGCCTATTGCACTCGTAACCAAGACGCCGTCGCCTCCAAGGACGAACGGGTAGACCCTGCGCCTCACCCCGTCCCTTGAAATGTACACATCGAAATACACGTTGCTGCTGTCGTTCCTGAGCAGTGCCTCGTTTATTGCATAGCTGCGCTTTCCTGAGTAGCGCACCTCAAGCTTGTGTGATATGCGCTCAACCTTATACCTTCTGGTCTTAAGCAGGCTGCAAACTTTCTCTATCCTGTCTATTCCAACATCTGAATAGTACGCCGCGCTCCCCGCGTCGTTTCCCCTTATCGGGAGTATCGGGCCATCGAAGTTTTTGGCTGCCCTGATGAAAGTGCCATCCCCTCCTACTGCTATGCAAATGTCGGCTTTCCTAGGCTGCACCACTTTGAATGCCTTTCTTATTGCTCCAATCTCTTTGTAGTCCCTTCTGCTGAATATGCATACCTTCATAGAATCACCTAACCCTTATCAACGTCCTTTATGAAATCTAATATCCTCCGCGCCGCCTCTTTCGGAACGGTGTAGTGCGGTTCGTGCCCTGCTCCGTCTACTACGACAAGCCTGCTTCCTGTTATATACCTGTTAAACAGCCTTCCATACTCGACGGGCACCACCCTATCTTCAGCACCCCACATTACGACAGTGGGCGAGGATATCGAAGAAAGGCCCTCCCTGGTGAGCTGCTCGGGACCAAAGTCGACGTCCAATATGCTCGATACTACGTGCTCCTCGTTGCCGTTCATCTTTAGGACTTCTTTTGCCATGGACTTCTTGTACGCGTTCAGGTCAAAATTGTTCCGTATGTAATCAAAATACTCCTTGAGCCCGGCAGCGTCCTCAAGAACGAGCCCGCGCACCGCATTCTCCATTGTGTAATAAGCAGCTATCCATCCTCCGTAAGAATGGCCCAGGAGGAAGAAGTTGTGTATCCCAACTATTCCTGCAAGCTCATTCAGCGCGTCCACCTGCGTCCTTATCGTGTAGTCGATCCTCGGCTTGTCGGATTTGCCGTGGCCCAGCAGGTCGACAAGGTAAAGGTCAATGCTTTCAGGAAGGAACTGCACGATCCTGTGCCAGGTGTTTACGTCAGCTCCCAGCCCGTGCAGCATTACGAGCGACGGCCCGTCGTTCCAGTGCCTCTTGAAATATATTGAGCCGTAGGACGTATGCGCGTATCCATCCTCAAAGTCCTTGTCGAAGTCCATCGTCACTTACCATAAAAGAAGTGTATTCCCCTGCCAAGGGCTGCTTCGGCTGCTTCCTGAACCGATTCGCTGTATGTCGGGTGCGGATGTATAGTATCTGCGATGTCCTCCAGTGTTGCGCCCATCTCTATGGCGAGGGCAGCCTCGCTTATCATTGCATTTGCTTCGTCGGATACTACCTCCACTCCAACTACTATGCCCCTGCTATCATATGCAATTTTAGCAAAGCCTTCAGTTGCGTCCAGCGCTATTGCCCTTCCGAGCGCGCTGAGAGGGAACTTCTTCACCTGGATTCCATCTCCGTCCATCCTTCCGGCTATCGCTATCTCCGGATCGGAAAAAATAACTGCTGGTATCACCTGGTTTGTAAATTCGCTTCTTGTCCCTGAAGCTGCTTCTCCAGCAACCACTCCCTGCCGTATCGCCTTGTGCGCCAGCATCGGCTCGCCTATCACGTCACCAACTGCGAATATATTCTGGTCAGAAGTCCTAAGAGATGCGTCAACCTTTATGAAGCCCCTTCCGTCCATCTCAACCTTTGTGTTTTCAAGGCCAAGCCCTGCAGTGAATGGCTTCAGCCCTATCGCTACCACGAGGAGCCCAGCCTCTACCTGCTTGCCATCTGCAAGAACAAGCTTTCCGTCCGCATATGACGACGGAGCAGAATTCGTGTACATCGAAACGCCGAGCGCAAGCATGCGCTTGCGTATTATCGCGACCGCATCCTTGTCAAATTTTGAGAGCAGATCTGACCTCGCTATTATAGAGACTTTACTGCCAAGCTTTGCAAACATGGTGCCGAGCTCCACGGCAACGTACCCGCCTCCTTCTATAGCAACGCTCTTTGGCACGTAATCAAGCATCAGGGCCTTTTTGTAGTCTATTATGCTCTCCGAGAACCCGAAACCCGCAAGCTCCACCGGCTCGGATCCGGTAGCTATTATCGCCTTCCCGAACTCTATTTCAACCCCGTCGGTGAGCTGAAG
>JAJZWO010000008.1:7816-8986 GCA_021846635.1 Microcaldota archaeon
TTCCATCCCTTACAACAGGCATCTCCCTCACAAGGTGTATGCCGAGTATTGCAACGTCCGGATAGTTTATCATCGGCACAGACAGGAATCCTCCGCCGAGACTTCCTATGTTTGTTATCGTGAAGGTGCTGTCGCTCATCTCTTCGGGCTTTATGCTCCTGTCCTTCACTTTGGCGCCGAGCTCCCTGATCTCCTTGGCAAGCTCCATAATGCTTTTCCTGTCGGCTCCCTTTATGACCAGCACGCGCAGCCCGTCATCGCCCTCCGCAGCTATCCCTATGTTGTAGTACTTTTTCAGTATTATCTCCTGCCTGTCCCTGTCGTAGCTCGCGTTGAACCTGGGGTTCTCCTTGAGCGCCTGCACTACCGCCTTGATGACGAACGGGAGGAGAGTAAGCTTCACGCCCAGCTTTTCCGCGTTGGGCTTCTCCTTGGTCAGGACGCTAGATATATGGGTTGCATCTATAAGGTCCATGTGAGTTGCCCGAGGTATGGTCCACGAGAGCTCCATGTTTCTCGCTATCGCCTTGCGTATCTGCGTCATTGGCATGCGCTCGACCTCCTCTCCATGCTGCTCCTCTTTTATCTCGGAGTATCCCGGCACCGGTTTCGGCTTTGCAGTGACTGCCTTCAGGTCGTTCTCCAGGATCCTTCCGTTTGGCCCAGTGCCAACTACCGTTGAAAGGTCTATACCGAGCTGTGTTGCGAGATGCCTGACTGCCGGAGTGGCAAGCACCTCCTTCACTGCTTTTTCCTGCGGCTTGTCCGCCTGCTTCTGCACTGCTGCATTCGTCGACGCGGCTGCCTTCGGGGCAGGAGCTTCTCCAGCAGATGTGCTTCCGTCGTCTATCTGTGCGAGCACGTCGCCCACCTTGACGTCCGTATCGACCTTTGCTACTATCCTTGCCTTGCCTGAAACCGGGGAAGGTATGCTCACTACCGCCTTGTCCGTCTCTATCTGGACAAGGGGCTGGTCCTCCTTCACGCTGTCGCCGTCCTTCACCAGCCACTCCTTTATGTGCCCCTCCGTTATTCCCTCTCCTATATCTACGAATTTGAGCTCCTTCATGATTATCACGACGACAAAAGCCTGTCTATCGCATTTTCAACCTTCTTCTCGTTAGGTACGTAGTAATTCTCATAGCCTGGCATCGGATACGGCAGGCTTGG
>JAJZWO010000008.1:9566-12347 GCA_021846635.1 Microcaldota archaeon
GCGTGGTTTATCAGCTGGCTAAATGCCAGGAACATGAACCCGGCAAACTGCATCTCAGGGACAGGCCTAAGCCCTGATGCCGCCATCCCTATCGACGCCCCTATTATCCCGGATTCTGAAAGCGGCGTATCAACCACCCGCTTCTCGCCGAACTTGTCGAGAAGACCGTCTGTCACTCTGAAGACACCGCCGTCCTTCCCTATGTCCTCTCCCAGAAGCACTATCTTGTCATCTCTCTCCATCGACAGCGCAAGCGCGTTGTTTATCGCCGAAACCATGTTTACGTTCATTTCAATCGCCTACATCCAGAAGCCGCTCGCCAGAGCGGAATCCTCCTCCTCCTTTAGCGTCTGCGGCACGAAGCTGTACACATTCTCAAAAATGCTCTTTGGGTCTGGCTTGAAAGCCTCGGCCTTTGCTACTGCTTCGTCTATGTCATGGCTCTGCTTCTCGGCCATCTCCTTCTCCATTGCATCGTTCCACAACCCCTTTCCCTCAAGGTATTTCCTTATCCTGCTTATAGGGTCCTTCGCCTTCCATTCCTCTACCTCCTTGTCAGACCGGTATTTTGTAGGATCATCTGAAGTGGTGTGCATGCTTATCCTGTAAGTGATGCACTCTATAAGGCTGGGCTTCCCTTCGCGTGCAAGAGCTGCCGCTTCTTTCGCCGCCTTGTATACCGCCACCACATCGTTTCCGTCAACCTGCACGCTGTTGATTCCTGCCGCTATGCCTTTCTGTGCAAGAGTTTTCGCCGCAGTCTGCCTGCTTCTCGGCAGCGATATGGCCCACTGGTTGTTTTCGACTACAGAAACGAGCGGCAATCCCAACGCGCCTGCAAAGTTTATCGCCTCGTAGAAGTCGCCCTCCGAAGTGCCTCCGTCGCCTACGAAAGCGAATACCGCCTTTCCTGTGTTGAGATATTTCTGCGCGAAAGCCGCCCCCGCGCCGTGCGGCATCTGCGTGCCTACAGGCACCGCTACGGGAAATGATCCAATATCCTTCAGCGTCTCGTTGCCCTCCTCAAATCCCCTCCAGTATATGAAGTAGGAATCCAGCGGCATGCCCCTCGCAAGGAGTATGCCGTGCTGCCTGAACGATGGCACTAGGATGTCGCCCTTTGCCATCCCGAAAGCGATGCCTATCTGCGTGGCTTCTTCCCCGACAAGCGGCGCAAAGGTGGCTGCCCTCCCCTGCCTCTGCAGGCTCAGCGTCTTTGCGTCGAGCGCACGGGCGAAGCACATGTATACATACATCTGTTTTACTTTATCGTCGTCAAGGTCCTTTGGAAAAAGAGCTGCGTCGACTTTTCCGTCAGCGTCTATAATCTGTGTATATTTTATCGAGCAGTCGAAAGCGTCTACGGTTGGCATTGAAACACAGTAACTACTACCCTCACAACTTTTATATGCCTTGGGCTTTTGATTTGTTTACGAGATTCAGCGCCTCATCGGGGTCAAATACTGGCTTCATGCAGTAGCTTCCAGTGCACACGTAAAGCGACGTCATTCCCTCGACCGGGGCCATTCCGCTAGTGTAATCGCCGGCGTCAGAGCCGCCGTAGTAGGCAATGCATGCGTCCGGGATGAACCCCTTCGCCAGCCTTTTCACGAACTCTGCAGCTTTTCCGTCGCTACCCGGGCTTATTACGATTTCGCAGAATCCCGCGCGCATCTTCATAATGGTCGTAAGTATGGATGAGTGCTCTGCTGGCGCATCTGATATGTAGGCTGAAAGCGCATCTATCCCATTATTTGCGATATCCTCATAATGCGGCTTGCCGATAATCCTTGATGCGGTGAAAAGCGCCTGTATCGCTGCAGACACGCCAGACTGTACCGCCGAATCCCTGGATTCCGATGCGCTTTTCCATGCTCCAGACGCCGATCTTGAGAAGCCTTCTCCGTCCTTGTAAAACAATGAAATAATCTCGCTGCACAGCGCATCGGCCCTATCGAGGTATGTGCGCTCTCCGGTAACCTGGTAAATGTCAAGCATTGCAATCGCAACGAAGGCGTAATCTTCCAAGAAAGCGTCAACGTATCCGCTTCCATTGAGATAGGAATGCATAATCCTTCCTTCTATGAATTGCGCCGCAGCGCGTTTTGCAGCGTCAAGATACCTGCGTTCTCCGGAAGCCCCGTAGACGTTGCACAGCGCCGATATCATCATCCCGTTCTGGTCCGCCAAAACCTTGTCGTCTATCCTGGGATGAACTCTGGAATTCCTTAAGCTTAGCACCTTGCTTATAACGCTCTCTTCAAGTTTTTCCAGATCATCCTGCGATTCGCCAGAAGCAACCATCTGCTCCAAGCTTTCCTTTATATAGAATATGTTGCTGCCTTTCTCATCATCAAAGTTACCTTCCTTCTCAACTCCGAAATGGCGAACTGCAAACTTCATCTCCGCATCATCCAGTATGTGCGCGAGCTCTTCATAGCTGAAGAGATAATACGCGCCTTCGCCTTTTTCAGAGTCCGCGTCTATCGAAGTCATGAATGCCCCGGATTCTGTCGATAAGGATGATATCGCGAAATCTGCTATCTCCCTTGCAACCTTGCCGTAATATTCCTGCCTTGTTGCCTTGAAGGTTTCGGCATAGGCGCTGCACAGCAGAGCCTGATCGTAAAGCATCTTCTCAAAGTGCGGCACCATCCAGTATCCGTCAGTTGAATACCTGTGCACCCCATTGCCTATCTGGTCGTAGATTCCGCCCTCGCGAAGCTTTGTAAGAGTAAGTTCCACAGCTGCAAGCGCGTATGGGTTTTCGTATTTGCGCCA
>JAJZWO010000008.1:12891-16411 GCA_021846635.1 Microcaldota archaeon
GACCACTCCATCCATTCGACAGGGTCGTCAGAGTGCTCCCTGAGGTACGGGCTTTTTGCATTCTTGAGCATGTTTGGCATCCAAACCCTCACAATCCTTTTATCTCGAAAGTTCCCAACAAGCAGCTCTTGAGGTCGAACGTCCTTATCAAGCTGTTGTTTGTGTCTGCTATGTATAGCGTAGAGCCGTTCATCTTTGCGTCGGAAGGCTCGTACAGCCCCAGGGTCTCGCAGCGCGGATCGTCCAGCCTGCAAGCCGATTCCCTGCCCTCCCTGCCTACCAGCCTTCGCGAGACTCCAGTTGCAATGTCAACCTCCTTTACCGCGTTGTTGTATGTATCTGCTATGTAAATCTTGCCCGAATACTCCGAGACGCCAAGCGGGTGCTGAAGCGACATGTTTACTATATTGCCGTCCGCATCCCCATATTCGAACAGCCCTCCAGATACTATAGTGCTCACGTACCCCGTTGAAAGGTTCACAGCCCTTATTGACGAGACCTCGCTGTCAGCCACGTAGAGCGCGTCCTTCGAGGCAAATATGCCGCTAGGCTGTGCGAACAGCGCGCTTTCGAAATCTCCATCCCTGATGTTTTCATGCCCCTCGCCTGCGAACGGCCCTATCCTCCCGCTGTCCATGTCCATCGACCATATCTGGTGCAGCCCTGCCATCGCTATATAAAGCGTCTTTCCAAGAATGCAGACGTCCCACGGGGAATTTAGCTGCGCCATATCGCTGCTGTACTTCATGCCGAAGCTGACGTATCCTCCCTTCTCTCCGCTCCCTACGACTGTTTCCAGCCTCTTCCTCCTGAAGTCTGCAAGCCTTATTGAATGGTTTCCGGTATCCGCGACGTATAGGGAGTTTTCGTCAGGCCAAGCCATGCCCTGCGGCGAAGAAAGGCGGGAAGAATCGAACCCTCCGTCAAGAAGCCCCTCGGCCCCAGACCCTACAACATCCGTAACCCTGCCGCTCTGGGCATCAGCAACCACTATCCTGTTGTTCGCGGTATCGCTCACCGCAATCTGCTTCCCGTTCGGAGAGAACGCTATCTTGCCGGGATAAGCGAGCCTTTTCCCGCTGTCGAAGTCCATGTGCCTTGTTTTTATCCTTGCTGCATTGGCGCCCTTGCCTCCTTTCTTAAGGATGTAGTCTATCGCCTCACCTAGCTGCTTCGGCTCTATCTCACCGGGGTGCCTGTGCGCAACCTTTCCGGAAGGGTCTATGAGGATCAGCGTTGGCCACGCGTTGACGCCGTACTCCCTCCACATCTGCATCCTGCTGTCAAATATTACCGGGTGCGATATCCTGTACCTCTTTATCGCCTCCTCCACATTCGCCCTTTCATTTTCGTTCTTGTATTTCGCAGAATGAACGCCTATCACGAAGACCGGCTTGTCACTATATTCCTCCTCTATGGCCCTTAGCGTGTCTATCATGTGCATGCAGTTTATGCAGCAGTATGTCCAGAAGTCGAGAATCACAACCTGGCCTTTCAGCTCCTCCATAGTAGGCTTCACGTCGGTGTTGAGCCATTCGATATCGTTTGGGAAGCTAGGCGCTTCGTATCCCACTCCTCCAAATATCCCTTTCAGCATTTTTTCTCCCGCAGGCTTTTGTCAATGGGATATTCGCAGCATACACTAATAAACCTGTCCGGAATATCCTTGTAAAAACGCATTTCTGCGCATTCAATAAGGCATATAAACTTTGAACACCGAATCCGTATTGGCGCGCCACGCCAAAGCACGCCTACGCTGATACCGATGAGCAGGAACAGCAACAATCCATCGAGAGACGTGAATTACGCCAATTATTCGCACGGCCTAGCGGCGCTGCTGGAGTCGAAGGGCATAAAGCACGGGGACAGGATACGCATATCCTACAAGGGCAGGGAGATAGAAGGAGAGCTTATGCCAAAGCCTGAAATAGGCGACAGAGACGTGCTCGTGGTGAAGCTTGACAACGGGTACAATTTCGGGATATCGTACAAGAATTCTGAGATATCCTTGGTTTCACATTCAAAAGGCGCAATATCGTTTCCTAAGGCCGATGCCAAAAACAGGCATGGGCTCGCCAAGGTCACGATGATTTATACTGGCGGAACGATAGGCAGCAGGCTGGACTACAAGACAGGGGGAGTCTACATGCTTACAAAGCCGGAGGAGCTCCTATACGAGGTGCCGGAGATATCAGAGCTTGCAGACATGGAGGTCGTGCCGCTAATGAGCATGGCGAGCGAGGACATGTCATACCTGGAATGGAAGCGCATCGCTGAGGAAGCGGCAAGGGCAGCCAATTCCGGAAGCGCAGGCATAGTAATAACCCACGGAACAGATACGATGCACTATACCTCCGCGGCGCTCAGCTTCATGCTGGAAGGGATAGGCATCCCCGTAGTGCTCACCGGCGCACAGAGGAGCAGCGACAGGGGCTCCAGCGACGCCTTCATGAACCTGTTCTGCTCAGTCGCATACGCAGCCAAATCAGGCGTCGGGGAAGTTGGCATATGCATGCACGCTTCCAGTTCCGACGACAAATGCATGTTCATACGAGGCACGAAAGCCAGGAAGATGCATACCTCAAGGAGGGATGCGTTCAGACCCATAAACGACTTGCCGCTTGCGTTCATAGATTCAAGGGGCGAGGTGAGCATCAATCGCTCGGCATCGTTCCGCGCCTCTTCCGGAAAGCCCCACAACTTCAAGCCCAGGCTGGGCTTCGAGGAGAAGACCGCGCTTGTAAAGATATTTCCAAACTCCGACCCCGAGGTGCTCGACTTCTACACAGGAAAGGGCTACAAGGGCATAATACTGGAGGGCACCGGATTGGGCCATCTGCCGGTGTCAACTCTGCACAAAGAATTCAACTGGCTCACCAAAGTCAAATCAGCTGTTGACTCTGGGGTTATAGTCGGAATAGCCTCCCAGTGCATATACGGGAGGACCAACAGCAATGTCTACAGGAACCTCCGCCTCCTCTCCAACGCTGGAGCCATACACTGCGGCGACATGACGCCTGAAACCGCATTCGTCAAGCTGGGCTGGCTTCTTGGCAACCATAAGCGCGAAGAGGTACCGGCGCTTCTCGAAAAGAATCTTGTGGGGGAGATAAACGAAAGGGTAAGGTACGACCAGTTCCTGGTGTGATCATGCAGATTGACTATAAGGGCATAGGGTTCAAGTGCGGCCTGGAGATCCACCAGCGCCTTGCTACTTCGACAAAGCTTTTCTGCTCCTGCCCAAACGTTTCCTCCTCAGACAGGGAGATAGCCAGGGTAGAAAGACAGCAGCGCGCTGTTGCAGGCGAACTGGGCTCAACGGACCGCTCCTCAAAGTTCGAGGAGTCGAAGAAGAGAAGGTTCGTCTATGCCGTGCCTTCGGAAACCTCCTGTCTTGTCGAATTGGATGAGGAGCCTCCACACGAGGTCAGCAAAGAAGCGGTGGAAATAGCGCTCTCTGTTGCGCGCGGCCTCGGCATGGAGATATTCGACGAGCTCGAGCCTATGCGCAAGGAGGTGG
>JAJZWO010000085.1 GCA_021846635.1 Microcaldota archaeon
CAGTGCGGATGGGCCGAAACTGTCATTTTGGCTTAGCACAAAACCGGCTGCCACTGCCTGGTCCTCCTGCGGCTGGGCGTTGTCGCCCCTTGTGACGGTATGCGAGTTTCCGAACCAGTTTATCCAGTCGCCGTAGTCCCACCATGAAAGTATCCTAGGTCCTGTAGGCCCAACATTTGCACGCATCCATGACGTGGCAGCTAGCCAGTACGATGGAACCGTGTTGCAGTACAGATCATCGCCTATGCTTGATGTCCTGCTTATTGTGCTGCATGCTGAAGCCGGATTCGAATAGTAGAGCGATGCAGAGGAGAGTGCCTGGGTTATTGTGCTGCTTTCGCCGAGCATCGGGGATGAAAATATTGCAGTAGCAAGGACCACCACAACGAAAAGCCCAAGTAAGCCCCAGAACTTGTTCTTCTGGCTCTGCTCCACCTTGTTCCATAGGAGCATGTACAGCACGAAAAGTATTGCGAGTATGGACGATATGAAGAAGAGCACCACGCTCAGTATTGCCTTCATCAGGCCGCTGTGCTCAGAATATGCATTCTCGTATGCAGTGAGCTTCTCCTTCAGGTAGGCGCCGCTTCCGCTTCCTATCCTATGGAGCTTGAAGTTGTTGCCTATCAGCAGCGTGAGTTCGCCAATTATTATCCCTATGAGCAGTATGTAGGCTGTGCCGAAATGTGGTATGTACTTTACCTCGGAGAACCCTGCAACTGCAAGAGGCAGTATTATCGCAAGGTAAAATATGCCTGACTGGCTTCTCCTGTATATTATGCTTATCAGGATGAGCGCGACGCCAAGGATCATTATCAGCCATACTACTATCGGAAAGCCGAACAAATTGGTGCCTATTATCCCGAATCCTCCTGCGCCGAAATTGTAAAGAAGGCCTGTTGGTATGAACTCTTCTACAGTCATGAAAAGCGGCGTTGACGGGGTGGTGAACTTGGCGCTGAGGTTTATGTATGCACTTACTGGCTTACCCAGCGGAGTGAATATGAGCATCAGTGCCAGTACTATTATCAGGAAGCCGAGCCAGTATATCTGCTCCCTCATGTCCAGCTTCCTGAACACTATCTTCCTCTCCTTCAGGAGCTCGGGAACATACTGGAAAATCGCTACTAGCAGCAGGGCGAGTATCGGACCCATTATCGTTATAGGCATATGCAGCACTGTTGGAATCCTTCCGGAGAGGGTTGCATGGTATGGATAATAGACTGCAAGGAAAATGCCTATGACTATTATCACTATGGCGTTCATCTTGTAGAAGTCCTTTGATATATCGTGCCTGAGGACGCCTATGACTCCCTGTATTATTATGTATAGCGTAAGCACGCCCGCATCGACGGTGTAGTAGTGCGCCCCTAGGAAGGTTGACGCGTATGCTATTCCTGCGAGTATTGCGAGCCTATTGCTCTTCATGTTCCTTACCGCAAGGAGGTAAGTCGCGAAGAAGAAGAAAAGGGTAAATATGCCCCAAGGCTCAAGCAGCTGCTCGCCAGATACAAACGTCGTAAAAAGTATGGGCATTGTTGCTGTCAGTGCTGCGCCTGCGAGACCCGTATAATAATCGTACTCGTGGTACAGGAGCATGAATATAGTGAAAACTAGCAGCGCTGCGGTTATCGGAGGATAGAACCCGCCAACATAGCTCATGAGTGCCGTGCTGAAATGCACGTTGTGCGGTCCGAGGTAGTTTGCAAGCGAGTACCAGTACGCTTCAAGGTAAGGAACGACCGGCTGTACCCTTGTCACAGTACCATTGACTATCGGCCATGCGCCGTGCGTTATGTACGGTTGATAGCCATACGTTAGTATCGCCCTTGCGTCAAGCATGTCAAAATACGGGTCGAACTCGAAGAAATTCGGCGTTATGACATAGCTCATCATCCTAGTGGCGAACGTGAGCAGCATGAGAGCCAGAAGTATTATCCAAACCCACTTGTTAGCAGTTGTCGGAGCCCTGTTTTTTGTCTGTTGTGTCTGGCCGCTTTCAAGGTCGCGCAGAAGCGAAGCCTCTTCGCGCTCGTGCTCAGCCGCGAGCTTTGCTTCCTCTGCATCGTGCAGCGCTATTGCCTTCTTCCTCTCCTCCTCTGTGAAATTAGAGAGGACGCGCTTCTCGTTCGCATGGCTCCGCGCAAGCGATTCTTCCTCCTCTATGTGCTTCGCTATTATCGCTTTTGCAGATTCGAACTGCCTCAGCCTGTGCCTTGTTTCTGCGAGCTTTTTCCTGTAGTTTCCCTCGTCAGTATTTATGCGGTTTATCTCCTCCTTTGCCTCGCCGCTCCTTGCCGACTTGGAATACGCCTTCTTGAGATCTTGGAATACGCCCTGCTGGTAGGCAAGCGCAGCCGAGATTATAGTCAATACGAGGACGTTTGTCTCGAAAAGCCCGAGGGAGAACGTGAATGCATGCACATAACTTATGGCGTAAGATTCTATCCACGTCATAGTCGCAGGAGCGAGCAGCCCGAAGAAAAAGCCTATAACGATTATTTCAAACATGTGCAGCTCTGTCTTCCGAAGCAGGGCTAGGGCAAACAGCACGCCGGGAATAAACATGCTGAGAAAAGCAACAATTATTGTTAACAATGCAGACACTGCAATCAGCCGTTGGTTATGGCCCTAGGTATTTCAAGCTTCTTTACCTCTCTGTCCGGGAACTTTGTGCCTGG
>JAJZWO010000086.1 GCA_021846635.1 Microcaldota archaeon
AAGGGCAAACTGCGTTACATATCACAACTGGGCCCGGGCATAATACTCGTGACTTTAGGAAAGAACGGGTCTATCCTGTACTTCGATGGAAAACTTGTAAGAGTGAAACCAATCAAGAAATTTTCACATATTAATACGGTAGGGGCAGGAGACAAGTTCTTTTCCTTATTCTTGGCGAAATTCATTGAGAATCGAGACCCCGTCAAGTCAGTGAAATTTGCAAACAGAAAAATAGTGCAGTACCTTGCGACTTAGGCGGATACGTTTAGCCGCTTGAGATCAACGCCCTGGCTTTACTCGCCATAAGCGGAAGCAAAGCTGCATCTGCAAAGAAAAAAAGAAAAAAGGAAGGGCTATATGCCCTTCGTCGCCGCAAGGAACTCCTTCGACGCCTTTCCGGGTGAAACTGCGCTCCACACCAGTGCTATCACCAGGTTCAGCGCAGTTGCGGTAGCTCCTATGAAGAGCAGTCCGAACGGGCTGGCCATCAGGGACGTTGACAGAAGTCCGAAGTGGTTTGCCTCCTCGACCAGCCATATTCCGGAAACTATCCCCACAAGCCATCCGAACCCGAGGCCGTACTTGTTCAGCTTGTTTGTGAACAGGGCTATGAACACAGCAGGAAGCGTCTGCAGTATTATTATCCCTCCGAGAAGCTGCAGCTGTATGGCGTACGTTGCAGGCACTATGAAGACGAAGCCGAGGGCTATGAACTCGAACAGCACCGCTATCCACTTTGCGGTCTTCGTCTCAAGGTGCGCTCCGAGCTTAGGCTTGAACTCCTTTATTATGTTCCTGGTCAGCAGGTTGGCTATTGCTATTGCCATTAGCGCGGCAGGAACCAGCCCTCCTATGAATATTCCGAGGAAGGCGAATCCGACGAACCATCCGGGCATCGTCATCTCTATCAGCGTCGGAACGACCAGCACTCCGCTCGATGATGCAGGAAGCGACTTTATCAGGTTCAGAGCGCTTGGCACTCCATAGATGAGCACTCCGAACAGCACTATGAAAGCGAGGCCTAGTGCGTATATAGGAAGAAGCGACTGGCTCCTCCTCAGCTTTATGTCGTCCTTTGCGCTAAGGCTGCCGTTTATCGCGTGCGGATAAAGGTACAGCGCAAGGGCGCTCATGAAGAATAGGCTTATGTACGCCGTCGAGAATTTGCTTGGCAGCGTGACGAACGAAGCAGGGGCGCTCGAGAACGCATGGCCGAATCCTCCTATCGCTGCAGTAACTCCTATTATGACCGCAGCAACCGTTATGAATATCAGCGCGTCCTTGAATATCGCGGTCAGGGTGACTCCCCTGAGCCCTGCAACGAATGTGAATCCTGCAAGGGCTATGAAAGCCAGCACTATAGCCACTGAGCTTATCAGCCCTATGTCAGCCGTGCCGAGAAGCATTGATGTGAGCACAGCCTGTATGCCAACTACCTGCAGCGCTATGTAGGGCAGCTCTGCCACTATTCCCGTAACCGCTATGAGAATTGCTAGGCTGCGGCTGTTGAACTTGTCCTTTACGAAGTCTGCTGCAGTGACGTAGCCCCTTTTCTTTGAGTACCTCCAGAGGCGAGGCATCGTAAGCATCGCAATCGCGAAGGTTATCGATACGTAGGGCACTGCGAAGTAGTACAGCGCGCCTATCTTGAACATGCTTGAAGGAACAGCTATGAATGTATAAGCGGTGAACAAATCTGCCCCTACCAGGAACCATACGAGGATTGTTCCCATGTTCCTCCCGCCAAGCGACCATTCCTCGATCTTCGAGAGGTCTCCCTTCCTGAAGCGCTTGCCCAGGAATCCTATCGCTATGAATATTATGAAAAGGGCTATGAACACTCCATATGTTGCGTCGTTTATCATTCAATCACCTTTTGCTGCTCTTCCTGCGCCTTCTTCTATGAACTCCTGGCTGTGACGGAGCTGTGCGCTTGCGGCCCATGTCTATGAGCACTGCTGCGATGTAGAACATTATTCCCGAGATAGGCAGCCAGATTATCTGGTACCAGTAGAAGAGCGGCAACCCGAACGCTTCCGGGTATTGTGCATTGTACGCTGGAAGAATGAAGTAGGCAACGAACGGTATTATTATCAATATCGCTGCCACAACTTTTTTGTTGTCCATAGCGGCACCCAACCAATTGATATCTAATCAATCGGAAGCTTTAAAAAGATTATGCCATTCCGCTAATCTGCACTGGATTCACGGCTGCGTTTTTTGGAGCAAGAGCCGTAACGTCTACTGACGTTTGTTCCCAACTGTTTAAATATCTCATCCGCAGGGTATTACATCGATGACGTATGGATGGAAGCGGAGACTACCAGAATGAGATCGTTGGCATAATAGGGGTATTTGATGGCGAGGTGGCTTATCTTAAGAGAGGGGCGCAGGCCAAGCTCTACCCTGGAAAGTGGTGCATACCTTCAGGCCACATCAAAAAGGGCGAGACTCCTGAGACTGCAGCGGTGAGGGAGTTCGGCGAGGAGACAGGGTATAGCATAGCAGATGCATCAGAATTGAAGAAGCTTGGCAGCTTCGAATACAATGTGGAAGCTGGAAAATCAACAATCAAGCTCAACATATCGCTGTTT
>JAJZWO010000087.1 GCA_021846635.1 Microcaldota archaeon
AGCGCACAGGTGCAGGCAGCGAACAACGTGACATTCACGCCAACGAGCGCACCGGTATTGCAGGCATTCGGATCAAACAGGGTCCTGATAGCCGGATACTACGCCAACCAGACAACTGCGGAAGCAAACAAGTTCATACAGGACCTGTACGCATCGGCAAGCTCGAGCTAATCGCATTAGCTTGACACAACAAGTGGTTTAGAAAGGCGTTTTGCCTTTCCCATTTTCTTATTCTTTTTATTTCCCTGCATTCAAGCGTGAGCTTTTTCCATGTAAAATTTTTCCTAACACTGCGTGATATCTTTATAAATATTGCTTCGGAATAATTACACGGTGCGACCATGCGTAGTTACGTTTACGTTCCTCTGCTGTTGATGCTACTCGTCGGAGTGTCAGCTGCCGGCACAACGCCGCAGATGTCCTCTTATTTGTCATCGTACGTTCCGAATTCGGTAATAGCGAATTCGACGTTCACGAACATTAGCTACGGAACTGGAACTTACGCCCTGATGCACATAAGCAGCTCGCAGAATATATTGATAAACACTACAGACGGGCATTATTCGATAGTGACCAACAATTCAACTGCGTTTTCAATACTGGCGCCGTACCTTAAAAAGGAATATTCACCCAGCCAATCGCTAATAAGAAGGATAAACTCGACGATAGCACTTTACCAGAAGCAGGCGAATCCGCCCCTTGCAGACTGCTTGATAGAGACAGGTGTAGGAAGGCTTAACCTTCTCAATACTACAAGCCTCAACAACAACACTGCAACCCAGGCCTGCTTTACCGTGCCTGAGTGCAGGAAGAGCTTCTACAATTACAGCGGGGAGACGGGACCGCTAATTGCGGGCATACGCGATTTCGGCACGCAGTACATAAACATGAACAACAGCTACCGCAGCTTCTATGAGCTCGCATCCACGCTTAACGTCAGCGATTTCTATTCCAATGTCGAAGGCATGCTTAAGGACATAAGCAATCTTACGACAATACAGAGGACAATGCCAACAAACCCGATATTCCCATTGCCGTCGAATTTCAACCCTTCATTGTTCGCAAACTGCCAGAACTACGCGCAGAACAGCCCCAACATGCCTTATTACTGCCAGGACATAGGGGACTGCAAATACACGACATTCAACGCTACGACGCTAAATTATGCCTACGCCCAGGTTTCAGGGCTTCTTTCGCTTCCCGTCTACAACAAGACAATACAGTCCTATGCGGACAATGCCACAGCAACGGCAGTGAGCTACATAGAGCCGGTGATAATAAAGCAGAACACTACCATACTTGACGCTTTCCTGAACGTCACGCTTCCAAAGTACAACTCTACGGTATCCAATGCGACCTTCGCGCTGTCGAAGATATCAAATTCATCATTGTCATATAAGCTGTCATCTCTGAAGTCCGAGATGTCGAGAGTATTGAGCGCCGGCATATACCAAAACGTAAGCAAGGCCAATACTGTTGTAAGCTCTGAGATAAGCAACGTGTCCAAGCTGACTTCCACGCTGCTGCTGCCTTACGACGAGCTGCTTGCAAGCATGCAGAATTCAACCGCAACAATAACGCTCAAGCAGCTGGACTACAAAGTGCCTCCGGAGGAAGCATCATTTCTCGCAATACAGCAGCAGAAGCTCAGTTCTGAAATAAGCTCTGGGAAGATGAACAAGAGCGAAATAGCTTCGCTGATGGCAAAGAGCTCGTCGCTCTCGAGCAAGGCCTCTTCACTGCCTGCGCCGCTAAGCCTAGCAGCTTTCGTAAAGGGCGTTGACGGCGGCCTCGTATCCGCAATGCTGTATGGAAGCTCCGCGAGCATTGCCTCAAAGGAAGCCAGCGCTCCATTCTACGCTGCGCTCATATCTTTCATAATAGCGCTTGCATTGATACTTGTGTTCTACGGCATGACCTACGCAAGGCTTTCGCACAAGCGCAAGCTCAGGAACAGCAAAAGGGTAAAGAGGGCATGGCTCTTCCTGTTCATAGGGTTGCTCGTGCTAGGGCTCATATATGCTGCAATAACCTACAGCATAGCGAGCTCTGCATCCTCATTCCTGCCCGCAAGCTCGTTCATGGCAAGCGCAGCATCAAGCAATACAGTGCTGATAGCCATAAACGGCACAAATACGCTTAGCTTGAGCGGAATAAGCGCCGGCTCGCTCGGTTGTGCGGGATCGCTCGAGCAGACGCTCAAGAACGCAGGAAAGCGCACTGGCATAATAGCGGTGCAGAACTATACGTGCACAGTGAGCAATATTACAAGCTCGAGCAGCGGCTCGGCATGCTACAACGACATACTGGGCTCTGGAACTCCGCTAATACAGATAGATCAGGCCAATTCGAGCTACGTAAGCTACAAGGGCATGTACGGCACTGTGCTGTACGCTTCAGGGCCGTCAGCCACTGGAGCAGACTGCTATCTCAATACCATGCTGAAGCAGGCAATATCAAAGCAATAAGGTGTTTTTCTGGCATCAAAGAACGATTCGGAGAAGAAGGGCAATGCACAGGAGCGCAAGCCGCGCAAGAGCTCGGCTGCAAAGCAAAAGGACGCGCCAGCAGACAATTCCAAGAAATAC
>JAJZWO010000088.1 GCA_021846635.1 Microcaldota archaeon
CTACGAATTGCCATTGGGATGGCAGTGTTGTTCCTGCAAAATCCCAAGCATTTGGTGAAGTAGAATTTCCAAATACTTCAGGAGCATTGAAATATTCACCATAAACCGGAGATAATTGTGGTGCTTCCCCAAGATACCCATTTGCAGAGAACTCATTATCGGAACTGGCAAGGACTTCCATATCGATTACCGATGATGAGTTGTAATTCTTAATCCATACCTGTATCGCAGATGAATTCACGGACTGCTCCCATGCATACAGTTCCGTGTGATTGCTATTATCAAAGAACAATATGTTGCTTCCATTGGAGTTTATTCCATAATCTGCTGGATTGTTGATTGTTATGAGCTGCTGGTATGTTCCTGTGCCACTGGGTACTCCTGAAAGGGTTATCTTATGCACTGTTATGCCAGATGTCGCCGCTATTGTTGAGGGACCGATAATCTGCATGTGCATGCCCGTATCCACAGGGGGCACTTCTGATGAGGCAAATGTCATGGAGCTTACCACTGAATCTGTGACATTGCCGAATACCACTGAACCTGATATTGAAATCGTGTAATACCCGTTGGCTGTCGGGGTTGTGTTCAGGTAGAGCTGGTCTGCGCTCACATAGGTTGTATATGATAATGTGTTTGTGTTCATTATGGATATTGAAAGGGTTGAGAGCATGGTGTTCCACTGGGAATCCGTAAGGTATGTGCCATTTGCAAATTGAGCCTTGAATACAAATGAGGCAGGCAGATTGGTAAGAACCGATGATGGAGTGTCAACTGGGACTATTGTTATTTCCGAAGTCGATGATGTTGAAACTGATGAGAGGGAGAATATGTTTGCCGCACTCAAATTATAGCCGTCATTGAGATGTGTGCTTACTTTCAGGGACAGGCTGGAATATACGCCTGATACGCTGATTTCAGAATATATTACGCCGTTTGACTGAACATTCGGGGTATAAGAAGAGATGAGGGTGCTCCCGTCATATAGGGACACGGTCATGTTGCTGTATGCCGATAATGTGTTCGCCTTTGAGAGCAGGGAGCCGTTGTCGTAGGTCAGGACAAAGTAATAGTAGTATGATTCGTCCTCATAGACTGCCGAGGGCCCTGATATGGCCATGTGCATTCCGGTATCCTGCACATTGGTAATCCCCTGAACCGAGGTGGAGTATAGCAGTGAATATATGCCGTGCTGGGAAGTCCATGTGAGTGTATAATATCCTGTATCCGGAAGGGTGTAATTGATATAAATGTAGCCGTTATAATAGGCAATCGTGGGATGAAGCACCTCTGTATTCTCAAGCGTAAGCGATGAGGAATTTGCAAGCGATTCCATGAGTGAATCTGGGGCAAGCGTGCCGTTGGAATACTCAAGGAAGAACTTGTCAGATACCGAGGCATTCACCAGCACTGATGAGGGCACATCCACAGGCACCACCACGATGTTTGATGATGTTGATGATGTGGCAATGACATAGAACGATGATGTGGAGAGGTTATAGCCGTCATGCATGAAATAGCCGGATGCCGTAAGGAGATTTGAGCCGGTTACATTTGCATCCACATTTACCTCATAATCGCCGTCCGATAGCTGCGATGGTGTTAATTCATAGCCGTTGAACTCCACAGAAAGATTGGCGAATAACTGGTCTGATGCAGTTCCTGAAAGTGATGTGCCGTTGGAATACTCGAACTGGAGGTAATAAGTATAGTTGTTATCAAGTGTGGTAGAGGTTGCCCCTGAAATATAGAGGTGGAGACCTGAATCCTCGGATGTGGAAGCCACAGTGATTGGATATGAATAATGCCCTCCGAGGGTTGCGCCAGCCATATTGAAGCCGCCGATTATTTTAACTGTGAATGAACCGGTATGTTCAGGCGTGTAGTTTGCATATATCATATCCCCTGATATTGTGGGCGTTAGCAGGAGAGATGATGATGCATTGCCTACTGTTATCGTTGTATTTGAGAGAAGCCATTTGAGCTGTGCCCCTGTAACCTGCGTGGAATTTGAATAAAATGCTTCAAACTGTAGCTCCTGCGCCTGCCCCACTGCCACCTCCGATGGCGCATTTACGGAAAGGAAAGACAATCCAACGCTGTTGTCATATAATTTGGAAATCGTTGAAGAATACTGGGACGAGGTAAGGAGAGCCTGACCGAAGAGTATCCTGTAGTAATTTGATGTTACCGAGATATTGCCCGAATATGTGAGGTTGTCATGGAGGTATAGATGGTAATCCCCTGCAAGCAGGTATAATGACAGTGTCTGCCCTATCATATTGGTTGTTGAATAATTGTAGCCGTTGCCATAGGAATACAGGTTTACCACCTCTGTTCCAAGCGTGGAATTTGCAGTCTCGTTAATCTGCTCGGCATTGCGCAATTCGAACTCATAGGATGGCGCTGTGATTGTGATTGTATCTGTAAGGTAAAGCGAGGAAATCAGTATAGAGCCCGTATAAAGGGTCTGGTTGAGCACTGTGAATATCCTTATGTTAGCCGTTGAGCCCTCCCCGATGATGAAATCGGATCCGAGGTCGGTGGGAATCCCGTTGATTGTCATCTCCACCCTGTCGGCGCCCCC
>JAJZWO010000089.1 GCA_021846635.1 Microcaldota archaeon
GTCGGTACCTTATTGCACTCCTCAAGACTGCATCCAATTCCAAGCAGGAATTTTCATATTAAGCATGCAAAATTGCATCGGAACAAATAGTGGTCCAAAATAACCACAACAAGCACTATTGTTTTTAGGGATAAAGTATTTATACCTTATTATAAGCGCGCCGTCTGCAGATATATTGCTGTTTGCAACGCGCATGCAACATGATGCTAAATGCTTTAACGCCTTTTTCAGACACATACGCCGATTGACGAATCATAATGCATCATATAAATATAAAACCAAGAAAATTACTCGATGTGTTTTTATGGAAAACATAACCAAAAAGTCGGACTATTCAGATAAAGCTATATTCGTTAAAATTAGCTCGAGAGATTCGGAGGACCTGGAGAAAACAAGGACTGTGCTTGAAAAAAAGCTGACTGACTACGGCGGCGAGTTGGCTGCCAGGAAATCCAAGCATAATTCAGGAGCTCATGAATCTGTTATAGCAATATACTTTGACAGCGAGAGCCAAATGTCGAAAGCGATGAGCGATCTCAAGCTGGAAACCCTTCTCAGGTCAGAGCAGCACCATATAGAAATAGCAGACGGCGCTTCGAAGAAAAACGAGATGTCTAAAAAATATTTCAGGCAGGAAGCAGATAAGCTTCTAAGCGATTACATATACGAAACTCGCTGGGACTGAAAAAGAAGGGCAAAGCACCCTTCCAACAAAGTCAAAGATCGTATACGATTCCTGGGACTTTCGGAAATACCTGCACGTCGCCGACATGCGGGGCATCTGTAATCCAGGCTATGAGCCTTTCCATTCCTATGCCAGCGCCGGCGCTCTGCTTTATTCTTCCCTCCTTTGCAAGCTCCAGCAGCAAAGAGTACAGCTCTTTTTTTACTCCTGCGCTTTCCATCTTGGACAGCATCTTATCGTATTCGAACTCCCTCAGCGCACCGGTAACTAGCTCGCCTCTTTTCGGCAGGTAAAGGTCAAAGTTGTCCCACTTGTGCGTTTTTGGGTCCTCATAGTCGTAGAACTCCCTGGGAAGATCCACTATCCATGCGGGCTCGCTTATGTGTTTCGGCAGCTCTTCTTCCCAATCCACGCCGTATTCCTTTTCCAGCTCTGCCCTTTCATACACTTTGAAAGGGATCCCGAATTTTGGCGCTTCCGCTCCTATCTCGGAAAATTCTTCATCCATAACCTTTCCGACATGCTCAACAAGGCCGTGCAGCATTCTCTCTATAAGCGAGCGTATATCTGCTGCTGAATATCCCTGCGCCTCAAAATCCATCTGGGAGAACTCAAACAGGTGCCTGCCAGTGGCAGCCCTTTCCGGCTTTTCGAGCCTTATGTTCGGCGACACGACGAAAAATCGGTCCATGAGCAGCGATGTGCCGACAAGCTTGTGCACTATCATGCTGTGCATTGTCCTTACTGTAGTCCCATAGATGTCAACCTCCAGCCTTTTGTATATCCCTGCCGCGGGGTCTGGCCAAAGCGGATCAGTTATCGGCGACAGAAGCACTGGCAGCATCTGAGCAAAGCCCTCCTTTCGCATGAAGCCCTCCGCATATGCTATTATCTCCGATCCTATCCGTATCCTGGCAGCGCGCTCCATTCTCTCCTTTTCAGACATCTCGTGCAAGGGCTTAGGCATGCCCTTTTTTCCTATTCCTGCGTCTATCTTTTGTTTTTCATATTCCATATTCTCACCCTATGGTAAGCATGAAGCGGAAAATAGCCAGAGCTAAGAAATGCAAAAACAATGGCAACAGGATCGGCATGCAGGCTTCTAGCTAAAAACAAGTGCTTGTCCAAAGAGACAATTCCGTTCAGAAGCCCTTATATCCATTCTATCAAGCAAAGAAGCGCGCTTTCCGATATTTAAGGCTTCTGTGCAGCCATTGCAGTTTTCATAAATCAATAAAACAATTTTAGCTGGCACGCGCATACTCGTATCATATCCTTCCTTTCGAAATGCCGGTGCTGACTCCGTTTGCGATCATGTGCGCAAGCCTTAGAAGCTCGAATGCAGTCGCCACTATTTTGTCATAATCGATTTTTCCATCCGACTGTACGTGGAAACCATGCGCCCTCTTGAAGGGCCTTTCAGCGTTTAGGGCTTTTACTACAGCGATTTTTCCGTTTATCGAATCGCGGCCCTCTCCGGAGTGCATAAGGGCTTTCTCAAGCGCCTTGAAATCTGGCTTCTTTCGCGTAAGCACTACCACAGGTATTCCAGTGCGATGCTCTACGTTTTTCACGTCTACAACGTTGAGGCCCGCAAGCGCTATGCCGTTGATTGCAATTAGCTTTATCTGGTCTCCAAAGCGCGACTTGCGCGCCATCTTTATTATCTTTGAAGTCGCATCATTCCCGTCGACAATAATCCTGTCCGAAAGAACTCCTTCGATTGTGCCCCTCCTTCCGATTATTCCTACAAGCAGGGTCGTCTTCTTTTTTCTTTCGTAAATCGGCCCGCTGGCAACGGCAAGGAGCCGCACTCCTTCCTTCATGTTTAAAATAGACAAAGAAAAAGATTTATCACTTTCCGAGATTCACTGCTTGGCATTTATGCCTTT
>JAJZWO010000090.1 GCA_021846635.1 Microcaldota archaeon
GTCGGTACCTTATTGCACTCCTCAAGACTGCATCCAATTCCAAGCAGGAATTTTCATATTAAGCATGCAAAATTGCATCGGAACAAATAGTGGTCCAAAATAACCACAACAAGCACTATTGTTTTTAAGGATAAAGTATTTATACCTTATTATAAGTGCACCCTCTGCAGATATGCAGCTTACTCCAGCACGTGCAACTTAGGGCTTAAACTCCTTTTCCAGCCACATACGCCGATTGACGAATCATAATGCATCATATAAATATAAAACCAAGAAAATTACTCGGTGTGTTTTTTATGAAAAACGTTACCAAAAAGTCGAACTACTATTCGGAAAAAACAATATTTGTAAAAATAAGCTCAAGAGACCGCGAATCTCTAGATTTTACAAGAGCAAATCTGGAAAAAACACTTACCGATCTTGGGGGGGAATTGGTGGCTAGAAAATCTAAACACAATCCCGATACTCATGAATCTGCAATAGCTATGTACTTCGAAAATGAAAAACAGATGTCGAAAGCAACTGAAATATTAAAGGCAAGAACCCTTCTCAGGTCTGACGGATGCCGCATCAAGCTTGCTGATAGTCCTGTGAAAAAGGACAAAATGTCCAAAAAATATTTCGAGCAGTCTGCTGGATCGCTGGCAGACGAGTATATAGAGGACACACGTTGGAACTGAAAAAAGCCTGGGCAAAATGCCCAGCACAAATCAAAGCTCGTATACGACTCCGGGAACTTTCGGAAACGCCTGAACGTCGCCGACATGCGGTGCATCTGTAAACCATGCGATGAGCCTTTCCATCCCTATTCCTGCGCCGGCGCTCTGCTTTATTCTTCCTTCCTTTGCAAGCTCCAGCAGCAAAGAGTACAGCTCTTTTTTTACTCCTGCACTTTCCATCTTGGACAGCATCTTGTCGTATTCAAACTCCCTCAGCGCACCGGTAACTAGCTCGCCTCTTTTCGGCAGGTAAAGGTCGAAGTTGTCCCATTTGTGCGTTTTTGGGTCCTCATAGTCGTAGAACTCCCTGGGAAGATCCACTATCCAAGCGGGCTCGCTTATATGTTTCGGCAGCTCTTCTTCCCAATCCACGCCGTATTCCTTTTCCAGCTCTGCTCTTTCATACACTTCGAAAGGGATCCCGAATTTTGGTGCTTCGGCCCCTATCTCAGAAAATTCTTCATCCATAACCTTTCCGACATGCTCAACAAGGCCGTGTAGCATTTTCTCTATAAGCGAGCGTATATCTGCTGCTGAATATCCCTGCGCCTCAAAATCCATCTGGGAGAACTCAAACAGGTGCCTGCCAGTGGCAGCCCTTTCCGGCTTTTCGAGCCTTATGTTCGGCGACACGACGAAAAATCGGTCCATGAGCAGCGATGTGCCGACAAGCTTGTGCACTATCATGCTGTGCATTGTCCTTACTGTAGTCCCATAGATGTCAACCTCCAGCCTTTTGTATATCCCTGCCGCAGGGTCAGGCCACAGCGGATCGGTTATCGGCGACAGAAGTACCGGCAGCATCTGCGCAAAGCCCTCCTTCCGCATGAAGCCCTCTGCATATGCTATTATCTCTGATCCTATCTGTATCCTGGCAGCGCGCTCCATTCTCTCCTTTTCTGACATCTTGTGCAGGGGCTTTGGCAAGCCCCGTTTTTCCATTCCTTCGTCTATTTTTTGTTTTTCATACTCCATATTCTCACCTCATGGTAAGCGTGACTGCGTAAAAAATAGCAAAGGCTAAGCGATGCAAATTCGACGGTAGCGAAAGCGGCACGCAGGCTTTTAGCTAAAAACGAGTGCTTGCCCAAAGAGACAATTCCGCCCTGAAGCCACTGTTTCCATTATATCAGAAAAAGAAGCACGCTTTCCCGTATTTAAAGCTTTTGTACAAACTTGCCATGGCATAACTGATGCAAACTATGTCTGTGCGTTTCCCAAGCTTTGCTATATTCTTCCTTTCGAAATTCCTGTGCTGACCCCGTTTGCGATCATGTGGGCCAGCCTCAGCAGCTCGAATGCGGTTGACGTTTTGCCTTCATAATCGATCTCTCCAGCTTGAATGTAAAAACCTTCGGATTTCCTGAAGGGCCTTTCCGAATTGAGCTCCTTTACTGTTGCAATCTTGGCTTTTGCAGAATCGCCATGTCCCTTTTCAGAGCTCTTCAGCGCTTTCTCCAAGGCCTTGAAATCAGGCTTCTTTCTCGTCAGCACTATGACCGAAATCCCTGTGCGGCGCTCTATACTCTTTACGTCTACAACATTCAGTCCTGCTATCGCTATGCCGTTGACTGCAATCGCTTTTATCTGCTCTCCAAAGCGGGACTTGCGCACCATCCTGATTATTTTTGATGTTGCATCAGTGCCGTCAATATCCACCCTGCCGGAAAGGATTCCCTCAATCACTCCCTTTCTCCCTATTACCCCGACAAGTAAAGTAGTGCTCTTTTTTCTTTCGTAAATCGGCCCGCTGGCAACGGCAAGGAGCCGCACTCCTTCCTTCATGTTTAAAATAGACAAAGAAAAAGATTTATCACTTTCCGAGATTCACTGCTTGGCATTTATGCCTTT
>JAJZWO010000009.1 GCA_021846635.1 Microcaldota archaeon
TGGAAACTCCTGTTGCTGCAACCTTTCTCTTTTCTATCGCAAGTTCGAGGTTGAGTTCCCCTACCTTGGTCTTGAGCGCATTATCCTGCATTGCCCTTATGTCTTTGATCTTTATTTCAAACACCTCAAATATACTTTATTTTGACGATTAATATATTAAAAGCTTTCTAGCAGTTGGACTTGCACGTTTGGTTGCTATTTCTTTACTACCGCGTTGTCGAGTGCTGTGGCACACGTGCATGAACGTTCTTTCGGTATTTCGTTTATCAGGTCTGTAACCATTTTCTTAACCTTCTCTATGCTTGAAGCAAACCTCTTTCCGACATCCTCGAATGATACCGGCTGTATGTGCTGGTCTTCTTCTATGCCTGCGTCATAGTCAGTAACTACTGCTATGGTAGAATAGCACATCGCCCGTTCCCTGGCAAGAGTCACTTCAGGATATTGGGTCATGTTTATTATGTCGGCACCCATATTTTTGAACATCTTTGATTCTGCCATTGTGGAAAATCTTGGCCCGTTTATTGCTATTATGGTTGCGTTCTCGTGATATTTTATGTCGTCATAGTCGCTTACGCGCACGGCCATTTTGTGCATTTCCGGGCAGTAGGGGAAAGCGGTGCTCACGTGTGTAACTTGCGGCCCGTCATAGAATGTGTCAGCCCTTCCGCTCGTCATATTTATGAACTGGGTAGGCAAAGCGAAATCCCCAGGTACAAAATCCATCCTTAGAGAGCCTACAGCAGTTATCGATATGAGCCTTTTTACCCCGAGAGAGTCAAGAGCTGCAATATTTGCCCTGTAGTTTATCTTGTGCGGTGGAATCGTATGGTCCTTGCCGTGCCTTGGAATGAAGGCAACGCTCCTCCCATTTATCGTTCCTAGCGAGACCTTGTCGCTTGGCTTGCCATATTCAGTATTTATATCAAGCTCTTCGGGGTTGTCGAAAAGGGAGTAAACTCCCGAGCCTCCTATTACCCCGAATTCAGCATTCTTGCCTTTCATCCATGAACACCTTCAGTACCAGCCTCTGGCTTTCATGGCCGCTGCGACTCTGGAAACCGCTATTATGTAAGCTGCAGTCCTCGGAGTTATATTCTTTCCTTTGTCATTGTACTCCTTCTTCGTTGCCATCATGTCCGTGTATGACTTTGTTATTATTTTGTCAAGCTTGGAGTATACCTCTTCGGCGCTCCAGTAGTATCCGCCTATGTTCTGCACCCATTCGAAGTAGGAGCCTATTACCCCTCCGGAATTTACAAGGAAGTCTGGCACGTCGAAGATGTTGCGCTCGTGCAGAATCTTGTCCGCATCTGGTGTTACTGGCCCGTTTGCAAGCTCAAGCACAAGCTTGGCCTTTATCTTGTCGGCGTTTGAGCCCGTTATCTGGTTCTCTATTGCTGCCGGTATGAGTATGTCAACGTCGCTCTCTAGCAGCTGCTCGTTTGTCATCTTTTCTCCGCCCTCGTAGCCGGTTACGCTGCCTGTTTCCTTCTTGGCCTTTTCAAGCTTGGCAAGATCCAGGCCATTCGGGTCGTATATGGCGCCGTTGGAATCGCTTATTGCCACGACGTTGGAGCCATAGAGCTTCTTTGAAAGCGTGTATGCATACATTCCGGCATTGCCGAATCCCTGCACTGCGATTTTCGCCTTCTTGAGGTCTATGCCAAGCGTCTTAGCTGCTTCCCTCATTACGAAAAGCCCTCCCATCGCTGTAGAATCGTTTCTTCCTTCGCTTCCCCAGACTTCCAAAGGCTTTCCGGTTATTGTACCGAACTCATTGTGCCTCACTATGTTGCTGTATTCATCCATCATCCACGCCATTATCTGCGGGGTAGTATAGACGTCCGGTGCAGGTATGTCAACTTGCGGGCCTATGTATTTTCCTATTGCCCTTATGTATCCTCGGGAAAGAGCTTCAAGCTCTTGCGGTGTCATGCTTTTCGTATCGCAGATTACGCCGCCCTTAGAGCCGCCGAACGGTACGTTTGCAAGCGAAACCTTCCACGTCATCCATGCTGAAAGCGCCTTCACGGTGTCGATGCTCTCCTTCGGGTGAAATCTTATGCCGCCTTTTGTAGGGCCCCTTGCATCATTGTACTGCACCCTAAAGCCCTGGAAAACTTTGACTTTGCCGTCATGCATTTTCACAGGTATGTTAACTATCAGCGTTCGCATTGGTTCTCTAAGTATTGCATGTGCCTGCTCATCCAGACCCATTACCTCCGCAGCTTCGTCCAGCTGCTGTTGTGCTATCTTGAAAGGATTCAGTTCTTCTGCCATTTTTACACCTATTGCGATTAGGAGCGATTGCCCCTCATTTATTTTTCCAGCAATCTATATAAACGTCTTTGGCATAGCATAATTACACGAATAAAATTTGTTTTATGAAATGAAAATTTTCCGTTAAAGAAAAAGAATTTTTGTCTTCATAAAAACTGCTTTGGGCTAATTCATAGATTAGGAATACGCAAGGGAAGAAATGTTCCAGTATTAAAGTAAGCTTTATATATATTGTGCATTGAAGTATTTATTAGCACTTAAAGGTGTTAGTACATGGGAATGAAAAACCAAAAAGCGCAAAGCGCTATGGAATACCTAATGACATACGGTTGGGCAATACTGATTATTGCGATAGTGCTGGCGGCACTTTTCTCACTGGGAATCTTCAGCAGCAGCTCCTTCACAGGAACGACTTGCATAGCAAGCTCCGGATTCTTGTGCAGCTCCCCTGTTTGGACTAGCGGAACATTGCATGTAACACTTGGACAGAGCACAGGCACATCTTGGACTGGAGTGAGCTTCTTCTTTGTACCATCAGGAGTAGCAGATCCAACAACGGCAGCACAAGTAACGTCGGCCAATTATGTTATAGCGAGTTTGTCGCCGTCCACAACTGACCTGTCAAGCGGACAAACAGTATCTGCAGACTTTACACTCAACGGAACGAGTCAACCAACAGGAGCAGACTTCTCAACAGCACCAGGAACATCGGCAAGCGGAACTATTTGGGTAGTATATAACACGCCGAGCGCAAGTGGATTGTTGTCGCAGATAGCAACTACAACACTGAAGGAAAGCTGATCAGTTCAGCTTTTCTTTTTTTCTTTTTCTTTTTTAATTTGATTTTTTTAGCATAGCGGCAGCTATTCTTTATCTTGAGTTGCTATGCGAAAAAGAGGAAACGATTACTGTTTTCCTTGTCTCAGCTCAATGAGCTCCTTCTTCATTGAAAGCACCTGCATTAGCTCGTTGGCGCTGAGTAGTGGCTTTCTCAATCTGTCAGTATCGTCTATCGCTATGCGCGGGCATGCAGTATTGACGAATGCATCAAACTCCATCATGTTGTTTATGGAATCGAAGTCGAACGTGTTTGATACCAGGATTGCGGATTTGATCCCTTCGGATTCTATTTTCTTTTTGAGTATCTCTGCAAGCTTCAGGTTATGCTGGCCGTTCTTTGTGCTTACCAGTATCGCTATGGACTTCGCATCAAGCGAGGCCAGAACCTTGCCCTTGCTTCTCCTTTGATAGGTATCCCTTAAGCTGTCTATGAATTCCACCTTGTTGTCAAACGGCTCTATGACCAGGAATGGTTTTTTTGTGTTAAGAAGCGCTCCCAATGGATGGAATATGCCGCCGCCGAAATATACGTGAGCGTCGACCTTGCTGTCCACCGAAGCCGCGCTGCCTATGTCGCAGCCCAGTATCTGGCCCGGGTGCTTGGCGAAGCCGTATGGCCTTCCTATAAAGACCTCTTTGCCGTTTTTCTCGTAGAATTCTTTTATGCTGTCAAGTTGGTGTAGGTGCTGTACTGTAGTGACCACGCTTATCCTGTTGAAATCCTTGAGGTACTCCAACGATTTAGGCAGAAGATCCAAAGGGGCATCTATCTCGTATGGGACATATTCCACGTTGAAGTCGACCTTGTTGAATTCTGCATGGCCGTAGTGTATTAGCTTGTCGACCTTAAGGTTCCTAGCTTCGTCCAAAGCGAGGTCGCACGCGCCAAAGTTGGGAGAAGCAGATATGAATACCTCGTTGCCTTCCTTTTCAAGGCTTTCGGCATATTCCAGAGCTTTCTGCTTTAGCCCTTCGGGAAACTGTATGAGTATGCGCATTGGAAACACTGATTTAGCATTTAAAAAAAGTAATATTTATGCCTGTTGGCCTTTTTGCAGGCATAAAATGCACGGTTGCAGAATTGCTCAGTTCTTGGCCTGCTGGGCCTGCTCTATGTTGAGCTTGTAAAGCCCTGAGAGCTTTGATGATGCCCTCCTGAAGGCTTCCCTGACATGGGGCACGTTCTTTGCCCTTGTCTTGACCATGAAGACAGGCTGGCCCTCCCTGAGCCTTGCAGCTACGCTCACCGGCTTGCCGAAAGCGTGGCTCATTCCCTGCGATATACGGTCTGCTCCTGCGCCAGTTGCCATCCTGTGCTCCCTTATTATCATGTGTGGGTACACAAGAACCTTGAAGTAGAAATCGCCAGGGGCCATGAGCTCCATGTGCTTGTTTATCATCTGCCTTGCCGATTCTATCGAGTTTGAGCGAAGCTGTATGGCCTGCTTTGTCGTTAGCGTAAGGACCGTGTCGAAATCTGGCTTGTCTACGCCCATGTTGAACACCAGCAGGCTCGTGTGCGGCTTAGCCCTTATGTAGTTCTTTCTGGGCTTCTTCTGCGAGTACCTCGCCCATGCCTGCGAAAATATATACCTAAAAGTCCTTGCCGGTCTTAGCCTTGTCATTATAAACACTCCTAAAAAAATCTAATGCTCCTGAGAAAAGAGATTAGCGATAATAGTTTAGCATAAAAACCTATAAAAAGATTTGGAAATCCCTGCTCAGGTATTTAGGATTATACATTTAAACTTTAATTGAGTATGTTTTGCAGGTGACACCATGGAGCTCTTGGACAACGCTTTGAACAACAATGATTTTGACGACACGCTTTTCAAGGCCAAGATTGCAGTATGCGGACTTGGCGGCGGAGGCAGCAACACGATACAGAGGATGGTAAAGCAGGGCATAAAGAGCGCCAGCTTCATAGCCGTCAATACGGACTCCAAGCACCTCAACAGCCTGGATCCGTCAATAAACAGGATACTTATCGGCGGGCCCCTGACCAAAGGACTTGGAGCGGGAGGCTTTCCTGAAATGGGAGCGAGGGCCGCTGAATACTCGAGGGGCGACCTGAAGAAGGCCCTGGATGGCTACAACCTTGTGTTTGTATGCGCAGGAATGGGCGGAGGAACAGGAGGAGGCGCAGCTCCAGTAGCTGCGGGCATAGCCAAGGAAAACGGAGCCATAGTCATAGGCATAGTAACATTCCCGTTCAGGCTGGAGAAGGTAAGGCTGCAGGTTGCGATGAAAAGCATACAGGACCTAAGAAAGAACGTCGACACGCTCATAGTCATAGACAACCAGAGGCTGGTCAGCCTGTACCAGAACCTTGCACTTGAGCAGGCTTTCAGGGTTGCCGACGAAGTGGCGTATAGGGCAGTAAAGGGGATTACCGAAACCGTCAATACTCCAAGCTTCATAAACCTAGATTTCGCAGATGTCAAAGCAGTGATGAACAGCGGCGGCCTTGCAATGATAAGCATAGGCGAAGGCAAGGGCACCAACAAGGTCGATGAAGCCGTCGAAGACACGCTGAAGAACAAGCTTCTTGACGTGGATTATGACGGAGCTACCGGAGTGCTAATGCACATAACCGGAGGCGACGACCTGACATTGGGAGAGGCAAACGAGATAGGCAGGAAGCTGACGGAGCACATATCCCAGAATGCCAACATATTATGGGGAGCAAGGGTTGACCCCGCATACAACGGCAAGATAGAGCTCATAGCCATATTCACCGGAGTGAAAAGCCCATCGATACTCGGAAGCTCTGAAAGCAGCGAGTTCGGGCCAAGCAACGAAAAGAGGAGCTATGGCATAGATGAAATATGAATGATTTAAATATATTTTCCGGCACAATGAAATTTTAGTGATTTAATGAGCATGTTGAACGACGGAGACAGGAAAGCGCTAGAAGAAACTTTCAAGAAAGAGATGTCGGATGACGTCTCTGTGATGTATTTCACGGATTCCAAGGATAGATGCGAATACTGCGGGGAAAACCTGAAGCTGCTTGAGGAGCTTAGCGCCATAGACAGCAGGATAAAGCTCACAGTATATGACATAAACGAGCACCAGAGCGAGGCAAAGTTCCTTGGGGTTGATGCCGCGCCGTCCACAGTCATTGGAGGCAAGCGCATTTACGGAGTGATTTACAAGGGCATACCGGCAGGGCATGAATTCGCTTCGCTGGTTGGCGACATAATAGACGCATCTAAGAATTCGACAGCCCTTTCGGAAAACACGAAGAAGAAGCTTAGCGGGCTCAAGAAGCACGTGGACATAAAGGTATTTGTAACGCCTACGTGCCCGTGGTGCCCGAAAGCGGTCAGGATAGCGCACCAGTTTGCCATGGAGAGCAAGTTTGTCAGGAGCAGCATGATAGAGGCTTCAGAATTCATGGACTTGGCGAAGAAATACGCAGTAATGGGAGTGCCTAAGATAGTCATAAACGACAAATACTCGTTTGAAGGCGCGCAGCCGGAAGATGTTTTCCTGAACTACGTAATGGCGTCAGCCGAGGACGCGGCATGAGCATGCGCTCATGCTGACTTTATCGCGTCCACAAGATACTGTGCAAATTCCTTTGTCCCTAGGGCTTCGACGCCCATGAACCTTGCTATGTCAGGGGTAACCTTGCGCTCCTTCATGGCTTTTTCTACGGCCTTTGATATGAGGCCTGCGGCTTCAGTCCATCCCATGAAAGTCAGCATGAGCTCGCCGGCCTTAAGTATGCCCATCGGATTTGCTACGTTCTTGTTGGCATATTTAGGGGCGGTTCCGTGCGCAGCTTCAAACATGCCGCCTTCTGCGCCAACGTTTGCGCCGCCGAGGACGCCTATATCGCCTATGAGCGCGCCGCACGCATCGGATACGTAATCGCCGTTGAGATTCGGAGCCAGTATCACGTCGTACAGCTCCGGCTTGGTTATTATCTGCTGGAACATGTTGTCCGCTATCCTGTCGTTGAAAAGTATCTTTCCCTGCGGGATCTTGCCTTCGTATTTTGAGTACAATTCTTCTTCGGTAACTATTTTGTCCCCGAATTCCTTCTGCGCTACTTCGTACGCCCAGTCCTTGAATGCACCTTCCGTATATTTCATTATGTTGCCCTTGTGCATTACAGTTATGGATTTCCTCCCGTTTTCTATGGCGTATTTTATCGCCATCCTAGTTATCCTCTGCGTCTTCGCCTTGCCTATCGGCTTTATGCCGATGCCGGCATCAGGATCTATGTTGACGTTCATCGAAGTTTTGAGGAACTCCCTGACCTTCTCCGCTTCGGCGCTGTTGTACGGCCATTCTATTCCGGTGTATATGTCGTCAGTATTTTCCCTGAATATGACCATGTCGACCTTTTCCGGATATTTGAGCGGGCTGTCCAGGCCTTCTATGTATTTTACCGGCCTTATGTTTGCATAAAGGTCCAGCATTATCCTGAGTGTTACGTTCAAAGACCTGAACCCAGAGCCAACCGGGGTAGTTAGCGGTCCCTTGTAGACTATTTTATATGCTTTTATTGTGTCCAAGGTCTCTTCCGGAAGGCCAGTGTTGTATTTCTTCTGTGCCTCCTCGCCCGCTTCAACACGCAGCCAGTTTATGCCTTTTGAGCCGTTGTATGCCTTTGCAACAGCAGCATCTATTATCGATACCGAAGCCGCTGTTATTTCCGGGCCTATTCCGTCGCCATATATTATTGGTATTGTCGGGTGATCCGGAGTTATCCATTTCCCGTTTTCAAAACTTATTGATTCTTTTTTCTGTTCTTCCATTTTACACACCTTAATCTAGAGAGTTAGCCCGTATCTATTTTTGTGGGCTCGTTTATTGACTTGTCCCTGCTGAATTCGTATATCCTTGCGTTATGAACCTGCTTGAGCGCGTCGTCATGCGTTATGACGAATATCTGCTCGACTATGCTTGGCAGGGAATTGCTAAATACTTCTATCATCTTTGCTATTCCCTGCGCGTCAAGATTGTGCGTAGGCTCGTCAAGTATTAGCCATTTGAGGTTCGGCACTATAACCATTGACATGGCTATGCGAAGCGCAAGGCACGCTATGCTGCGCTCGCCGCCGCTTGAGACTCCGTCCACTTGAACCCATGTCTGCTCTCCGTCTATCATTACCGCAGCTTCAAGAGAATAGTCGTCAGGATATGCCCTTAAGGCTATGCTGGAATAGTCCCCGTACGGATATAGCCCGAGCCACAGCTGCTCGAGAAGCTCGTTTATAGAAGATACAAGCCTTGTCCTAAGCTGGGCTTCAGTATCTATAAGCGCATTCTTGAAGCGCATAATTTCGGCTGAAACCCTGCGCCTTTCCGATACCTTTTGCTCTATTTCATTGAGCCTTGCTATTGACTTTATTATTTCCTCCAGCTGGGGCTGAAGCTTAGATGAAGCTTCTGAAGACGCCTTTAGTTCCGCATTGGTCTTTGCGTATTCTGCGTTCTTTGCATTGTAGCTCTCGCGCAGCTCTTCCAATTCCTTGTCCGTAACCTTTATTTTTGATATTCTGGAATTCGCCTCGTCCAAAGCCTTTTTTGAAGATTCTATCTCCGATTTTATCGAATCGGCACGATTTATTGCTTCAATTTCGGACCTGTTCTTTTCGGACTTTTCCGCAATGGCATCGCGTTTTGGCTTGATCGCTTCGGCTGCCTTCTCCAGTTCGGCGACATGCGCTTCGGCTGAAACCATTTCGGCACGCAGGGTTGTGGCTTTTTCTGACGAACCCTTGTAAGACGCGAGCTTTGCAATCAAGGCGTTTATCTCGTTGAATTTTGAATTAAGCACAGAAAGCTCCTTTTCCGTTGAGGTTACCTTCTGCTCGTTGGCAGATATTTCTTCTTTTAGCTTTTTAATCAGGGAATCCCTTTCCTCGAGGAGGCGCTTCTTGAGCTCTTCGCTGAGCGGCCTTTCGCATATCGGGCAATTGCTTTCGTGCTTCTTGAGCTCTTCGAGCCATTTCTGGGCCTCGGCAAGCCTGCTTCTCGAATCTGCAAGGCCTGAAACAGCTGCCTTTACTTCGTTGCTCTTGGAATTTATCAAGGATTTTATCTCTTCCAAGTCTGATTTTCCTATCTCGTTTTTTATCTTTGATTCTTTTTCCGCATCCGAAATGCACTGCTTCAGCTGCGCATCTATAGTTGAGCGCTTCTTTATGGCATCTTTCTCCTTCGTTAGAAGCGATTCTATTTCCTTGTCAGCTGACCTGAGTTCCTCTGCAATTTTTGAGCCCTCCGCTTCCAGTTCCTGTTTTGTATTCTCTGGAAGCTTTATCTTTTCCAGCTGTGATGAAAGAGTGGAAAGCCTGCTCTCTATGCTTGCAATATCTTTCGAAAGAGCTGCTTTTGCATCTGCCTGCTCCTTCATTTTTTGATATTCCTGCTTCATTGCCAGGAGCTCTTCTCGCAGCGACTTTGCGGACTTTGATAGCTCTTCCGCCTTTGCTTTTTCCTCCTGCTGCTCTTTGCGCAGGGCCTCGGACCTGTCCTGCATTGACTTCAGGTCTGCGCTCTCTATCAGCTTTTCGTCCTCCTGTATATATGACTTGAGCGCATTAATCAATGATGTTGCATTCTCCTCAGCAAGGGCGAACCTGTCAAGGCCAAGCATCTCGTCTATCTGCTTCTTGCGCTCTCCCTTCCTAAGCTCTAGGAAATAATCCAGCCTGTTCTGCTCCGCGTATATGGCGCGAGAAAAGACTTCATAATTTATTTTAAGTATGGATTCTATCTCCTCGTTTACACGTTCTGACTGCGTCTGGAGATATTGCCCGTTCTTTTCTATTTTGGCTTCTGCCTTCTTGCTCTTGCTTATGGTCCTGGTTATTGTATATGTATCATCACCCAGAGCCAGCTCAAGCTCAACGCTTGCTGCGGTCTTCCTGCTGGGCCTGTTCATTATTATGTCTTCTACCTTGTAGCGCCTGTGCTCAAGTGCCGGAAAAGTTCCGAAAAGCGCAAATGACATTGCGTCCATCATGGAGCTTTTTCCGGCGCCCATTAGGCCGACTATAACATTGGTTCCCTTCTGGAATTCTATTTTTGTGTCATCATGGGTCTTCCAGTTGGTTAGTTTTATTGATTTTATCATGCATGCAACCCTGACAACTAGGATTAGAATTTAAGGTTTTTATGGAATGTGCAAAAAACGTTGGAAGCGCCGCCAAGCTTTGTGCTGGCGGGCGGTGCGGCTTATCTCTCCGCTTCAAGGTAATTCTTTGCCGCTTCCATTACTGAAACGAATTCGTTGATTTCTTTTGGATCGTATGGATCTTCGCAGTGTGCCCGTATTGTAAGGGTTCTGCGCCCTTCGCTTAGGCTGTTTAGTAGAAATTCATACTTGTCGACCCTGACCAAGCTAGCCGAATCTGAAACGTCGTTGCTTACAGAGATTTTAGCCTTAGGCATTCCGCCCAGTACACCTTCGGCAAGATTCCTCACTGCGTCCCTGGCAGATGCCGCTTGTTCGTCGCTTTGGACGGATAGAGGCAGCTGCGTCACCAGCCTGGACTTGCTATCAATATCAAATGTTGATATGCTCTTGAACATTTAAGCACCTCTCCGCTTGCAGTTATAATGCGCATTGCTCTGAATATTAAGCCTTTTGTGTAGAATCGGCATTAAGCAAATGTATTGCTTTTAGGACAAGAACGCATTATATAAGGCTTTCCTCAGAAACGTCGACCTGGCTAACTCCAGATATCGCCTTGAGCTGCTCCTCGATCTTGGACGAGCTGTTCTTCTCGTCATCGAAGGTGAAGAACACCTTGAGCACCTTTATGCCGAAAGCGACCTCCTGGGAGTCCATGCTCGCTGGGCTAAGGCTTGCTTTTATGCTTTGGGAAACCTCGTCAAACTTGCCTTCCTCTGCATATACGTTGAATACTACTCCTACTTTTGCCATTATGGTCCCTCAAATCCGCAGTTGCTGCACTTATATGTATTGGCTATCTCCCTGCAGTGGGAGCACCTGACTATGTTGGTTTCGCCGCAGCTGGGGCACTTGAATTCGCTGTATTCATGTGTAAGCCTGCCGCACGAAACGCACACTTTTCCTGGTAAATCGTTTGCCATAAATTGTCACCTTGCACGCCTGCCCCTTTGATTTCCGCCCCTGAGCTCGTTTCTTAGCTCGCTAAGGGTAATGAATGCAACCACCAGAGTGGCAAGCAAAAGCGCGATTATGATTAGCAGCAGAATAATTATTATATTTATCGTTGACGGCAGGGCATAGCTTGGGCTCGATGGCTGCGTGGTTGATGGCCTTGATACAGGAGCAGTAGTGAGCATGCTGTATATCTCCTTAGTAGAATTGCTAATTTCGCTGCCGAGAAGCGCAGCGTAATAGCCGCTGGAAAGCATTGAGGCAGATCTCTGCTGGGGCACGAGCGACGATTCGTTCATGTAGAAAAGCGCTTCGTCGGCAAACTGTGTGGCCCAAGAGCCGAAACGTGAAGAGTTTACCAACGAGGACGTTGCATTGTATAGTTCACCCTCTGAAACGTTTTGCTGTATGCTGTGCTCATCGGATAGCATGTAATCGGAATCCAGGAGCGCCAGTGCGTAGTTTCCCTGGTCCAAGGCGACCTTTGCCCCTATTATATAAACGCTTGGGACAGACGATGATGAGGGAGATGACAATGCAGAGGATATTGCCGACTGGGCAACAGGCTTCAGCTTGTCGCTCACGTTAACTGCCTGATAGCTGCTGCCAGAAGGCGTGCTTTCTGAGTATATTTGGCTGGCAGCCTTGCACCACGCGTATGCCTCTGCCGCAGAGTATATGTTTCTAAGAACCCCATCAGAATCTATTGCAGTTGAATTATACTGGCTAAGCAGCGCGTTTATTGTGACATTGCCCCAGAGCTGCCTAAGCTCTCCGTTAAGCACGTCATTGTAATTTGAACGGGTGAGCGGCGGAGGATTTAATGAGCCGCAGTAGTAGCTCACGGAATTCAGCAGGTCCTGGCCGCGCGATATGCTCAGGTTTGGATTTTGGAACATGAAGCTGTTTATGAAATCTATGAATGCGACGTCAGCAGAAGTGTAGTAGTAGCCCTTCTGCGCCAGCTGCGATGCTTCCAACGCGTTTATGGACATGTTTTCGGCTATCGGGGCAAATCTGCTGAAAGCTGAGACATTGCTTATTGAGGCATTTGTGAAATTTAGCGTGAAACTTGCAAGATCTGACAGCACGGTTTGATTGCATTGGTTAGAGCAGCTGAGCTTTGCCTGCGGTATCCCAGATATATTGTAGTTGTCTGAAACGTTGAAGCTGACATTTAAGCCAGAAACAGGAACGCTGCCAGTTGCATATGAGAACGCCTGGCTTATGTTATGGATCGGGACTACGCGCATGCCAAAGTATCTTGAAGCAAGGTAGTATATTTCGGTTTCCAGCGAATTGTTTCCTGCGAACGGGACCATCATGAAGCTCATTCTGTGCGCTTTTGCGGCTTCTATTTTGTCATATACCCCGCCTATTTCGCCTATGGTGCCGTTATAGTTTATGACGCCGGTTACAGTAAAATTGTCAAGCAGCTTTTTGTGCGAGAGCGCTGAAAGTGCGAGAAGCGTCATTGCCGTTCCTGCGCTTGGACCGGATACGTTGGCAAAGTTGTCATCTATCTGGTAGTGGAAATTATAATTTTTGTAGTTTAGCCCAAGGTATGAAGATGCCACAATTACCGCAGCATCCGAAGAATTTATTGTTGATTGGCCAACACTCAAAGGCCCAGTTATGTTTACTATGCCTGTTCCTGTAGTCACATTCAGCTTTATTATAGTTAGGGTGCCGTTGTTTGTCTCCAATATTACTGCAGGAGCATGTATCGTTGCGTTGCCTACGAAACCGGCAAAAGACATGGTTGCTAGTAGTATTGGCAGTATTGCCAGAAGCATTGCACGGTTTTGCATCCCCATATCATTACCTTCGTTTTTTGAGCACCTAAAAGTGTGACAGACTTAAAATTACAGCCCTTTACTTTTTAGGCAAGCCAATCGTAATAAAGCTTGCGGTTTATTTTTATTTTCGTTTTTATTTTTGAGGTTTTTTGTTGTAGTTCTCGTATTTTGTTGAGCGCTGCCATATCTCTTCGAATCTGGAAAGCGCCTCGGACCTGTTTATGGAGACTATGTGCTCGCTCTTCTTGTTTATTATGTTTATTGGGGGTATCTTGTACGCGCTTTGCGAGTCTATTATAAGCCTTTCGTGCTGCTGTTGTGCGTCAGTATCTGACATAACCCTAAGCTCTAGTGAAACTCCCTTGTTGGACAACTCCTCTTTGAAATCGAAATAGCTCCTTTCAAAGTGGGAACCTAGCCTGTTTGCGCTTGTCAGCACCCTTATCAAGCCGTGGTCATGTTCGTTGCCGTTCAGCAACAGAAGAAGATTTTCCACTGCCTTGTTGTCAAAGTGCATGTCGAGTATGCTCATATCCCCAGAGAGCTTTGCGAAGAACTTCCTAGAGAGTATTAACATGTTGGAATAAGGTGTATCCGGGTTTATGTTTATCGGGCGCGCCGAATGCGTAGAATGCCTTCTGTTTGAATATGAAAGCTCAAGAGTGCCAGCTATTATTCCTAGGGCAACGCCAAGGAACGGGCCAAGACCCCGTATTGGGCCAAGGTAAAAGTCCGTATTCAGCACCCCGAGCAGCATGCCAAATACCACTGAAGAGAAGATAAGACCGATGCCAAGCACCCTATAGCTTTGTTTTCCTAGCAGCCATATTGCGCCTATTGCGAACATTATCAGTGCAAATGGCAGCATCACGTATGTGATGTGCACCGCTATGACTACTGCAGAAGATTCTGACAGCGATGCGAGGAGAGTGTTAGACGGAGTAATGTTGTATTCTGTTATCATTGAAGTTATGCCCTTTACCAAGCCTACGGAATAGGACAGTATTTGCATATAGTAGAAGTCAGAAAGCATTGCTATGAAGCCGGCAAGCAAGGATGCGTATGCTAGAATTGCGTGATTTGACTTATTTATTTGATTATCAGGCATTAGTATCACATTTAAAGCTTAAAGGCTTGATAATTTGAGTTTGCTGCTGTGCCGTGCAGGTATTGCTGTTTGTATGTATTTTATGTACAATTAAGAATTATATAAGTTAATGTATTTTCCAGAAAGCATTGCGCTTATTGCAGCGCACGG
>JAJZWO010000010.1 GCA_021846635.1 Microcaldota archaeon
CCCGATCTGGAACGCTCTTCTCGATAAGGAACCCTCAGTTATTAATGGTTATTTCCGTTGGTATGTTTTTTAGATTCGTGCTTTCTTATTGTGTTTGTTTTAATTATGACGTATAAACCAAGGATAAACAACACAACAAAAGTTAATGTGTTCAAATCAATGCCAAAAAATAGAACACTTATAAAAGACAAAAACCCAAGGAAGCCAGTTGCTATTATTAGACTAATTAAAACTAGCCCAAATCTCAAGTTAGCCATGTTCTTGCCTATTGCAGACCTGCATGTTAAAGGGACAACAAACTATTAAATAAAGTGACATAACACAGAATAAATAGTGGATTATTTGGCAAAATCACCTTCATTGAAAGATGAAACTTGTAGTATGAATAATTGCTATAATAAAGCTAATTCTGGATGTATATATTGTAAAAAGACGTTCTGTAAAGAGCATGGTGAACCAATACTTGTAATGTCACCAAGAGACGTTTGGAATTTAAGCGGGTTAAAAATATCTGACCCAATAAAATACAAAAAATATGTTGCTGATTGGAATAGGAAAGATGGGCATCCATGTCCTAGGTATACTCATGTTTGGAATGCACAGCATGATGAAGAACTTAAAAAGAGCTTACAGATAATAAAATTTTCGAGTAAGAGAGCTTCGCGCCAACCTTCAATTAACACATATAGAGAAGCTAAACGTAGAAAGATTACGCAGATTGTAGGCCTCGTTATTATATTAATAGCAATAGTTATCCTTGTCCTGTATATCTTCCATTAAGTGCTGTATAAATCCACATGGTTGCGGTTTCTTTTCTTTAAGGGCTATATTGTCTTTTGCTCACTTTAATCCTTTTATTAGGATTCCTTACTATGGGTTATTCGCCCCGGTCGGGATTCGGACCCGAGTCACGAGCGTGACAGGCTCGTATGCTAGACCACTACACCACCGGAGCTTCTGCTGATGAATATTGAAGGGAAAATACTAAAAATGCAACATAACCCCTTCCTTGAAGATAATGTCCCGTCGGGGTGATTTGAACACCCAGCCTGCCGGTATCCGCCCAGGACGGGCAATCCGCAAACTACAGCCGGCCGCTCTACCATTGCGCTACGACGGGATATGTACTTACCAGCGATAAAAAACTGTGCTGGAGGCACCTGTTAATTTAACCACGAATAGAATATTAATATTGTGGTACGTTACGAGGCATGAACTGCGAAAGTATATTAAATGATGAATATACTATTTTAGTAGGAGTGCGGAAAACGTCGGGTTTAGATGAAAGTAACCAAATCCAAAGCTCAGGGCGGAAAGAACGCGGTAAGCGAGCGGGAGATAGCCATCAACAGGCGCTACCTGCCGCTTTTCGCATACGGCCTGATGAACAGGATAGAAAGCCTTCTTTATTCGCACAACCTGATAGACGCAATACTTGCCGCGGCGGCTTTGGTGGCGCTTGACGCAGCGCTTCCGTTCTACCCTATAGTCATAGCGGTTGTGCTGACTATAGTCGTATTTGCAGCTACAAGGTACAGGGCATTCCTAGGGCTGATAGCTCTTACGGTGTTCGCTTTCCCCATGTTCATATACCAGACCCCGGCTTTAAGCTGGCTGTTTGTAATCGCTGCGAGCATATCACTGATATACGGATACATGCACCACAGGACTATACTCTTCCTTTATCTGATGTTCTCCGCGGCGTTCTCGGCTATAGGCTTGGTACTCGCTGTCCCAATACTGGTATTTGCAGCGTTGCTCAATGGCTACAAGCGATCCGCCATAATGGTGGTGCTGTTCGTGATGCTTGTTGCGATATTCTCTGGAACCACCGGCCTTCAAAACTATTCTTATATATTATACAACACGCACGCCGTCAAGGCATCAAGCTTTCAATATCAGAATCAGACGCTGACGCACAATAAGGCGGTTACGCTGTTTGGTTTCGAAACTGCGGCGCGCCAAGATGCGATAACCCTGGCGTCCAACTTGGGCACTACAGAGGTGTCTGCCGTTTCTGGATACGCGTTGTTTAGGGCGGTTAGGGATTTTGAATATTACGTCCCTGAAGCCGCAGCAATGGCGCTGGCGGTCATACTGATAGACCAGCTAAGCACTAAGAGCAGGAGGCGCTACAGGGGCACGATAGCATCGTCTGCCGGGATACTGTATCCCATCTCGTTTATTGTGCTTGCAAAGCTCTCAGGTACTGCGATAGGCATACAAGGGATAGTTGGACCTTTCGTCAGCTTCGCTCTGGCGGTCGTTGCGGTTTCGGTGGCCGAGTACTATGACGTAGATGTGGTAAAAGCGCTAAGGATGAGGCAGCAGGATGTCAGGATGAAGTTCGGTGAAGCATTCGAGAGCTTGGACAACATAGAATCGCAGCATTTCAAGGACATTGCAAATTACGATTACACCAAGAACGAACTGAAGCAGACGATAATAGACCCGATGGAGATGAAAAGCTATTCACAGGTGTACGGCGTTATGCCTGCCAAGGGGGTTCTCTTCTTCGGCCCTCCGGGAGTAGGAAAAACATTGATGATGAGGGCGCTCGCAAACGAGATACACGCAAACTTCTACTATGTCAAGGCTCAGAACATAATCTCGATGTTCACAGGGGAAAGCGAGAAAGTAGTGCAGAGGATATTCGAGACCGCGCAGAAGAATGCGCCGTGCGTCCTGTTCTTCGACGAGTTCGACGCGATAGGCGGCAGGAGAGAGGATACGTACGATGAGACCAGGAAAGCCGTGCTTTCAAGTCTGCTAACCGCGATAGACGGATTCGAGAAGACCAAAGGGGTGCTGCTGGCTGCGAGCACCAACGTGCCCAACCTGCTTGACGAGGCGTTCAGGAGACCGGGAAGATTCGACAAGATAGTATACATGCATCTTCCAGACTTTGAAGGAAGGAAGAAGCTGTTCGCGCAGTTCCTAGAAAGGATGCCGGTCTCTAAAACCGTGAACATTGACGAGCTCGCCGAGAAGACAGAAAGGTACTCTCCCGCAGACCTGAAGGGCATATGCCAGACCGTTGGGCAGATGAAGATGCAGGAAGCAGTAAAGAAGAAGGGAATACTCGCAATAACGCAGGAGGACATTCTTGGGGTCATAGCTGCAACAAGACCCTCTACAACCCTAAGCCAGGTCGACATGTACAACAAATTCGAGATAGACTTCCAGAGGATGCTTAACAAGGACGTTCCTGTTGAGAAGAAGGAGACAGTAGGGTTAAAGGACGTTATTGGGCTTGACGACGCGAAGAAAGTAATAAAGGACGCTTTGCAGATACCGCTGCTGCATCCCGAGCTCATGAAGAAATACGACGTGAAAACGATAAACGGGTTGCTTCTTTTCGGCCCCCCAGGGGTAGGCAAGACGATGCTGATGAAGGCGGTGCTGAATGATTACGATGGCATAGTGATGCAGGAGCTGGACGGGGCTAGGATGCTGGAGCTAGGCCAGGAGAAGGCGATGGCTGAGATAAAGGAGGTGTTCAACAGAGCCAGGGAGAACCAGCCATCGATAATATTCCTCGACGAAATAGACAGCATGGCGCCAAACAGAAAATATGCTGGTGAGTTCGGCGTGCAGGTAACCAGCGAGATTCTCAAGCAAATTGACGGGCTTAAGGAGACCGTAGGGGTGATAGTCATAGGCACAACGAACAGGCCTGACGCACTTGACCCGGCGATGCTTAGGGCCGGAAGGCTTGACAAGATAATATTCATAAGGCCGCCAAACGCAAAGCAAAGGGAAGCGCTCTTCAGAATGTATCTTGGCAAGGCGCCTCTTGCGCAGGATATAGACTTCGAGAAGATAGGGGAGGACACTAGGGGTTACACAGGCGCGGACATATTCAACGCGTGCAGGGAAATAAAGCTTGAGGCGATAAACGCCTCGATGAGCAATGAAGATGAAGTGCCTGTGTCGATGGCGATCATAGAAAAAGTCATAAAGTCGATAAAGCCTTCCGCGCCTGACCTCACGATAAGCCAGTACCTGTCATTTCTTGCAAGGTATGGGGAGAGATAGGTCTCATACGTTTCTTCCCGAGAGCACGGGGCCGGGAAGCACTCTGGAAAGGTCGTTTGCGTATATCTCCACGCTGCCGTTGCGCTCCACAGCGCTGCAGAACTCTATTTTCACGTAATCGTTTATTCCTATTTTCGCAGTCTGAAGCGCAGAGCTGCCCCAAAGGCTTGCCGTAATTGTGGTGTTTTTGTCTGATAGCTTGCAGTCCGCAACAGCGACCTGCCCCTGACCGGAGAGTTTCGCAACGTATCGTATTGGGCCGAGCTCCGTTAACCTTCCAATGACGTCTATATTCCTGCTCCCATCCTTTATTGAAGAAAGATCCGTTATGCCGGAAGATGAGGGCTTGATCCTGCTTATCGAAGTGCTGGGCGACGTATATAGCAAGTCGTTGCTTATGTCGAGTGACAGGTTGCGTATAAGTACTGTGTCGCCCCGCTCTATCTTGCCTATGTCGACGTATTCCGAGAATTTGCCGAAAAGGGTTATGTTGAACGTGCTTGGCTCGGATCCTATGACGACTGTTCTTCTCTCCTTTCCTTGGGCGCCTTGGGCGTACTGGACAGGGTTGAACACCCTGTATATAACGTCTTCGACATCCACGATGAAGTGGCGTTCTGGATTTTCCTGTTGGCGCTGGCGATTGACCTTTATAAAAGCGTACAGCCCTGCGGCGTTTATCGTATCTCTCTGCCTTACCTGCCCTGGAATCTTGCCCTCAGATATCATATTCGCCTGCAAACCCGTTATCATGCCGAAATGCTCCGCTATTATGTCGTCCGGACCGAAAACCCCAGGATGGCCGCTGCGCATGCTTTACGAACGCTTTCAAAAGATAAAAAAGTTGCCATTGGTCACGCAATGAGCGAGAGGTCGCGGTTTATCACTGTGGGGTTTAGACCTTCTATCTCGTCCTTCAGCATGTTGTCTGGTATCGGATTGTACAGGTATATTTTCTTGCCGAGCTCCCACGCCCTGAACATCTCAAGCAGCACCGACCCTCCGATGTAATTGTCAACATCGCCCTTCTTCAGGTTGAGAACCAGGATTGCGTCGTTGGATTCCACCTTGCTGTTCTGCAGCCTGAACATCTCTGCCTTCCATTTCATGTGGTGCTCATGCCCGAGCGCCCTGCTCTTCGCTTCGGTTGAAGGGTCATCGTAGCTGTTCGGAAGCGTTACGGAATGGCCGAGCGCCTCGAGAGCTTCCTTTATCTCCCCGACCTTGCCATAGAAGTGCTTGCTGCTGACTATGAATACTTTCATATTTTCACCACAACGACAAGCTTGCTGTTTGCGCGCAGCAATGGGGATAGCATGATGGGCCCGCGGAGGGTTGAACTCCGATCTCCAGCGTGTAAAGCTTGTGCGCGATAATGCAAAGCAGAACCGTTTGGCATCTTGGCCGTTGGACTACGGGCCCGTTCTGGCATGCTTCCTGCAGAAATCATTAATCCTATTTATGCCATCTTCTAATATATCTTTCGGTGCGAGGGCAACCATCCTGAAGTGCGATGGCGAGCCGAACGCAGTGCCGCTCCTTATCTGCACGTGCTTCTCCTTAAGAACTGAGAGAACGAATTCATCATCGCTCTTCATGTGAAGCGCTTTCAGGTCGATTCTGGGAAATACGTAGAATGCCCCGTGTGGCTCAATCACGTTCAGGTACCTATTCTCAGAGAGCATCTTCGAGGCGAACCTCACCCTGCTCTCGATTGCCGAGCGCATCTTTTCTATTGAGCGCGAGTGCTCCTTGAGGTTTGATAGCCCTTCTGCGACGGCATACTGCGCCGGCGTGTTTGCGCACAGCCGCCCTACAGCGTAGTCTGAAAATGCTGAGCGCACCTGTCCGGACTTCTTGTCATCGCCAGGAGTTATAATGAAGCCTATCCTGAAGCCAGTGGCGTCAAAATCCTTGGATGCTCCATTCATTATCGAGTACGGAACGCCTTTGGCGACTTCTGCTATGCTGGTAAAGCGCTTCCCGAAAACCAATTCGTCGTATATCTCGTCGCTTATGAGGAATATGTCGTTCTGGTTGGCAATGTCGACAACCTCCCCCAGCACCTTCCTGTCTAGCACAGTGCCTGTCGGGTTGTTGGGATTCGTCAGCAGCAGGTATTTTATCCTGCGCTTCTGCGATGGTGAAAGCCTCTTCAGCGATTTCCTTAAGCCGTCAAGATTTATGGACCAGCCTTCGCTTTCCGAATAGTCGCCGTACAGAGGATCGACCGAATTGAGATTCGCGTATACTGAATAGGGTGCGTAGTAAGGCCTGAACAGTATGCCTCGGTCGCCGGGATCAGCCAGAGCGTTGTTTATAAATGTGAAGGCTTCCGAAAGGCCCTCGGTCACGACAACATCGTCGCTGCTTGCCTGAAGCCCGTACATCCTCCTGTATCTCGCAGCAACAGCATCAACAAGCTCGCGGACGCCCTCCGCCCTTGAATAGTATGTCTTGCCCGACCTTAGGGCCGCAACGTAGGCGTCTATTATGTACTTCGGCGTCTTGAAATAGACGGCGGGATCGCCGCTGTCGAATTTTACTATGTTGACTTTCTTCTTGATGAGCTCCTCTGCTGCCTTGTGGACTACAGCTATTGGGCTGGACGCAAACCTGCTTCTCGATGAAACGTAGGACTTGGGCATAAGCGCACCATTAAGCGCTCTCAGGAAGAATTATTTACGCTTCGCTTTGCTGATTTTTACTTTGGTGCGAGGTGCGCCTTGGTTATGGCGTAATCGCCCACGGATCCGCTGATGCGGCGTTCTGCTTCGTCAATCACTATGCGCTTCCTGAACATGGGGGCATCAAGAACGAAGCTCTCCGCCTCTCCACCCTCGAAAAGCAGGTGGGTGCCGTACCTCTCGTTGAGCCTGACGAGCCTGGCAATCATCTTCTCGTCTATCCTCTCGCCGAGCATGTCTGCGCCGAAGCCTTCCGCCGCAACTCTAGTTATTATTGCATCGTACTTCGATGCAAGCTCCTCCAGCTCGCTGAGCGGCTCTATCTTCCACAAGGGCGATATCATCGTTATTGAAAGCCTGCTGCATATCGCAGCTATGCGGCTCTTCTGGTACTCGCTCGCAGTCGCCCCGGTTATGAGCTTGGTGACTCCCTGCCGCTTTAGCACCGCTTCGAGGTCGGCGAGCTCCTCCTCCTTTTCGCCAGGAGTGCTGGCAAACATGTGCGGTATGCCCATCGCCTCAGCCTGCATCTCGGTAAACTTCACGTTGGGCTTGTGGAACATGTAGCTGTAATCATTCTCCGGCACCATCGTTATGAGCAATTCTGCCGGGTCGCCAGACTCGGCTGCCTTGTGCAGCGCCATTGTCGAATCTTTTCCGCCGCTGTACAGGCATGCTATCATTTTTTGCGCCCCGTTGTGCTTGATGGGCAGATGTCGTTCAGCACGCAGCCCTCGCAGTGCTTCGCTCTTGCGGTACACTTGTCCCTCCCAAGCGCTATAAGCAGATGCGATATGTTAGCCCATTCTTTTTGCGGCAGATATCTCATCAGCGCATCTTCTATTACTTCGGGTTTTCTGGTTCTTGCTATGCCCAGCCTGTTTGTAACTGTTATGCAATGCGTGTCTATCGCTATGCCTGAATTTATCCCGAATGCGTTTGAAAGGACAACGTTTGCCGTCTTCCTTCCGACTCCGGGCAGCCTTTCCAGATCCTCCATTCTGTCAGGAACCTTTCCCGAATATTCTGACATTATCATTCGCGCTGAGTTGACTATGTTCCTAGATTTTGTGCGGTAGAGGCCTATCGACCTTACGTATGGATAGAGACTCGAAGGTGTTGCTTTTGAAAAATCTTTTATGGATTTGAAAGCCCTGAACAGCTTTGGCGTCACAAGGTTTACTGACGAATCCTGCGCTTGCGCCGACAGTATCGTCGCAACGAGAAGCTCCCATGGGCTTGAATGGTCAAGCGAGGTGAGCATCTGCGATGCGTAGCGCCGCTTAAGACGCCTGTGAACCTCTGCGACGAATTCCCTCCTTTCAGCCTCTTTCATGTTGAACAGCCTTGCATCTTCTGTTTTTAGTAGTGCGGCTTATGCAATCTGCAGGTCTACTTTGTTTTATTCGATTTTAACGCTTATAGCCTTTGCGTGGATTTGTGCAACGGTGCCGCGGCGCATCGTAGCATAGATTTTTTAATCTGCGATGAGCTAGGATTTCATGGGGGCGGAAGCAAAACTGCTTACGGCTGGCAATGCAAACAAGGCGGTAGAGGCCCTTTTCTCGCATTATGGAAAGGTAAAGTACTACCTCAATTTTGATGGGCCGCTGCAGCTTATGGTCGCCGCAATACTCTCTGCGCAGACCAGGGACGAGACTGTCAACAAAATCACACCCGCGCTTTTTGCCAAGTACAAGAACGCGAAGGACTTTTCCAAAGCCTCCGAGTCCGACCTTATAAAGTACATAAAAAGCGTGAGCTACGCTGGAAACAAGGCGCTCAACATCATAGCGGCATGCAAGGAAATTGTAGAGCAGTACAGGGGAAACGTGCCAGACGATATGGAGTCGCTCATTGCGCTTCCTGGCATAGGCAGGAAAACAGCAAACACCATACTGATAAACGGCTTTGGGAAGATAGAGGGCATACCAGTAGACACGTGGGTAATGAAGCTTTCATACAGGATTGGGTTGAGCCTTGCGAAGTCGCCAGACGCCGTGGAGAGAGAGCTTATGGAAAAGCTTGACAGAAAGCACTGGCCAAAGGTCGCCTATCTCCTTAAGGAGCACGGCAAGGAGCTGTGCGGGAAGAAGCCCCTATGCGAAAAGTGCCCGATAGCAAGGATATGCCCAAAGAACGGAGTCTGATGCTGCATGGTTTTGGCGATGAAAAAATGCATAGTGGCAAGCTGCCTGGTAATAGATAAAGGAAAGCTCCTGATGCTGGAGCACAGGAAGATAGGGAAATGGCTGCCTCCGGGCGGCCATGTTGAGCCCGGAGAATTCCCTGACGAGGCTGCGCTGCGCGAAATCAAGGAAGAAACGGGGCTTGATGTTGAGATAATCGGTGACGACAGGATAATGCATACTGACAGCCTGTCACACACGCTTAGGGAGCCTTTCGCGATAGTGTACGAGGATGTTCCGTACAAGACAGGACCTATGCACACGCATTTCGACATGGTTTACGTAGTGAAGGTTAAGGGAGGCTCGCTCGGAGGCAACAACGAAAGCACAGGGCTCAAGTGGATGGATTCAAAGGAGATAGGGATGCTTGATACGCTGCCTAACGTTAAAGCCGTAGCTCTCGCCGCACTCAAAAAGTATGGAAAGCCGGATTAGTGGATTGAATGGAGATAGTAGCAGACCTGCATGTGCATTCGCGTTTCGCGATGGCGTGCAGCAAGAGCATAACAATAAAGGGAATGGAGGAGAACGCCCTGAAGAAAGGCATAAGCGTGCTAAGCACCGGCGACTTCACGCACCCGATGTGGATGGATGAGATAGGCAGCACGCTTGAGGAAGCTGAGCCCGGAATGTACAAGGTCAGGGGAAGCGATAGCGGAGTCAGGTTTGTGATAGGCACAGAAGTCTGCACGGTATACGACGACGGAAAGGGCAGGCAGAGGAGGATACACAACTGCATATTGATGCCAAGCATCGAGTCTGCAAAGGCATTCAACGCGGAAATATCGAAGAAGGGGGATCTTGCTTCCGACGGGAGGCCAGTGCTCAACATGCGTGCGTCAGAGCTTGTTGAGGAGGCTTTCAGGGCAAGCGGCGATGCTTTTGTGTTCCCTGCGCATGCGTGGACGCCATGGTTCGGCGTATTCGGCTCGATGTCAGGCTTTGACTCGATGAAGGACGCCTACGAGGACCAGGAGAAAAGGATACGCGCGCTTGAGACCGGGCTGAGCAGCGACCCGAAAATGAACTGGATGGTATCCTCGCTTGACAAGTACTCCCTGGTATCAAACAGCGACTTCCACTCACTGCAGAAGATGGGAAGGGAGGCGAACGTGCTGAAGCTCAACAGGCTCTCGTATAGCGGAATCATAAACGCAATAATAGGCAGAAGGGACTCTGGCTTCTCAAAGACCATAGAGTTCTATCCTGAAGAGGGAAAATACCATTTCGACGGCCACAGGAACTGCAAATTCTCGGTCGATCCAGCCAAGTCAAACGTAACAGTGTGCCCGGTCTGCGGCAAGAGGCTCGTGCTTGGCGTTGTCCACAGGGTGAAGGAGCTCGCCGACAGGGATGAGGGTTACGTCCCGGGTAACGCAGTGCCATACGTTAACCTCGTGCCTCTCGCAGAGATAATAGCGTATGTGATGAAAAAGACAGCATTCTCGCCTGTCGTTGCGAGAGAGTACGGCAACATTGTCGGAAAGCTCGGCCCTGAGATTGGGATACTCATGTCTGCAAGCTATGAGAGCATAGAAGACGCATCAAGCAAGGAGATAGCTGATGCAATAATGAACGTCAGGGAGAACAGGGTCAACATAAAGGCAGGCTATGACGGCGTATACGGCGAGATAGACCTTCTCGGAAGGGAAAAGCCGGAAGAGAGAAAATACGGAAAGCAGAAAGGCCTGGGCGATTTCGGCTGAATCATTTTACGACTCCCTGTATGAAAGCGGGGTAGACCTTTGAAACTCCGCTTATCTTTTCTATGCTCTTTATCAGCGCCGAAGAGTCCCCGCTTAGGCTCGCTATCGCCACCATCGAATGATCGCCGGATGTCTTGTAAAGCTCCTTTATCTCAGGATTCGATTTGAGCGCATCTGCCACGTGGACGTAGCGCTCCGGCAGGACGTCTATCCCTATTATTACCTGCTCTATTCCAGCGCTGGGCTTTATCCTCGCCTTGTAGCCGAGTATTACGTTCTCCTCTATGAGCGATGCTATCCTGTTCCTTGCCGTCGCCTCGCTCACGCCGCACCTCTCCGCTATTTCGTTTACAGGCATGCGTCCGTGGGACATGAGGAGCTCTATAATCTTTTCATCAATTTTATTGCGCATTTAATCTAAATAAATATATAAAACGCAAATATATTTATATTTTCCCTACAGTAATACTATTGTGATTAACATGCAGACTATGCCAAGCATTGGAGACAAGGCGCCTGAGATCAACGCCAAGGCTTATTTTCCTGAGGAAAAGGACGTCAAGGAGTTTCATCTGGAGGCGTACAAGGGCAAATGGGTAATACTAACCTTCTACCCGGGAGACTTCACTTTCGTGTGCGCCACAGACGTTGAAGCTTTCACGGGAAGCTACGACCTCTTCAAGAAGAACGGCGCGGAGGTTCTTGCCATAAGCACAGACAGCGTCTTCTCGCACAAGAAGTGGGCGGAGACATCTCCAAGGGTAATGGAGAGCAAGATACCGCTCATAGAGGACTTCACCAAGAAGGTAACGGCAAGCTTCGGATTCCTGAACGAGCAGACAGGCCAGGCAAGGCGCGGCACGGTAATAATAGACCCTGAGGGAAGGGTGCAGTACGTGTCGATGCACAACGACGGGCTTGGAAAGGATGCAGAGCACATATACACTGCATTCATGGGGCTCAAGTACATACACGACACCCCTGCGGAGAAGGGACACATGTGCGCGATACCTGCAAACTGGAGGCCGGGGAAGGAGGCGCTCAACATAGACGTAGTGAAGGACATAGGGAAGCTCTGATTTCCCTGCTCTTCCCCTTTTTCTTTTTTTTATATATAGTATGAAGGCAGCCGCATATCGCGGCGCGCAAAGCATTCAAAAACTATATATATGTTTATTCCTTGAATATAAACGCTGATTTCAACACAGACTCTGCGTGTTTTGCATGAAGTATTCAGATTTAGATGGAAGGCTGATAGCCGCAGTGAGGATACGCGGCCGCGTGAACGTGGACTCGAGGATAGGGGACACGATGGATAGGCTTCATCTTCCGAAGGTGAACAACTGCGCGCTCATAAAGGTTGACGCAGCCTATGCGGGCATGCTTGAGAAGTGCATGAACCACATTGCTTTCGGCGAGATAGACGAGCCCACGCTCGAGAAGCTCGTAAAGAAGTACCTCCCGAATGAGAATCCGAAGGAGATATTCGAAGGGAAGAAGAGCGTGAAGGACTTCAAGGGGAGCATGCCTTTCAGGCTCAAGCCCCCTAAGCACGGACTGAAGAGCAGCAAGCTCAGCTACACCCAGGGAGGCTCGCTCGGATACATGGGCAAGTCGATAAACAACCTTCTCAACAGGATGATATAATGGTAGTTAGGAACAAGAAGCATTCAAGGAAGTACCTCGGCGCGAGGAGATGGGGCAAGGGCAACATCAAGAACGCAAGAGGAGCCGGAGACCGCGGAGGAGTAGGAAAGGCGAACAAGAAGAACAAGTTCACCCATGTTACCGCGAAGGAGCCATGGCTGATAAGGAAGAAGGGCTTCACACGCTGGAACTCCAGAAAGCTCGGCGAGATAAACCTTGACAGGGTGAGCGACATGCTCGAGGCTGAAGACTACGACGGAAAGGAGCTCGAGCTGATAAACTACAAGGTTCTTGGCAACGGCACGCTCAGGAAGGGTGCTAGGATAAAGGCCGACAGCTTTAGCAAGAAGGCTATTGAAAAAATAAAGGGCGCCGGAGGGGAAGCGGTGGTCAGGAAGGCTTCCTGAGCGCTTACAACCATTCCAAGGTCAAAGAAGATGGCAGGCAAGCACAGTTTCGCGTTTTACACAGACACTTACCTGCCGGCAGTTGACGGTGTCGTGACTTCCATAATAAACAGCGCGCGCGAGCTGCGGCGTCGCGGCCACAGAGTCTACATATTCACGAGCGGAAACCAGAAGCACTCTGTGCCTGAGGAATTGAGGCAAGACGTGTTCTTCATGCGCGGCATGAAGTTCAGGAAGTACCCACAGTACAGCCTTGCGCTCTTCCCGTTTGCATCCGCTCTTCGCATAAGGGACCTTAACATAGAGCTGATACATTCTCACACTCCGTTCATGATGGGAGTATCGGGGCTGACGATAGCGAAGGTGAACAGGATACCGCTCGTAGGATCCTTCCACACCCTGTTCACAGACAAGCGTGTCATAGACGAGTACACGACCATGAACCCTATGCTAAGGAAGCTTGCGTATGACAAGGCGTGGAGCTACGTACGCTTCTTCTACAACAAGTGCGGCAGGACGATAGCGCCTTCAGAGGCGATAAAACAGGTTCTCATGTCTAACGCGATAGAGAACGTGGACGTGGTGCCAAACGGCGTAGACCTGTCAAAGTTCAGCAGGAAGGCTGACGGCTCTGCCATAAGGGAGAGGTATGCGCCCAAGGGCGAGAAACTGGTCTTGTACCTTGGCAGGCTGAGCAGCGAAAAGGGCGTCGAGGTCATGATAAAGGCGGCAAAACGCCTCTCAAAAAAGAAGATAAAGTTTCTCATAGCCGGGACAGGGCCTGCGCATGAGCGGTACAAGGAAATGGTGGCGCACAGCTCACTTTCCAGCGTAGTTTCATTCGCAGGGTTCGTGAGCGACGAGGATCTTCCAAAATACTATGCTGCGAGCGACCTGTTCTGCATGCCCTCGACGTTTGAGACACAGGGAATCGTATCTCTTGAGGCGATGGCAAGCGGGAAGCCGGTTGTAGGAG
>JAJZWO010000011.1 GCA_021846635.1 Microcaldota archaeon
TTATCCTTGGTTTATACGTCATAATTAAAACAAACACAATAAGAAAGCACGAATCTAAAAAACATACCAACGGAAATAACCATTAATAACTGAGGGTTCCTTATCGAGAAGAGCGTTCCAGATCGGGCGCTTCCTTCTTGATAGACGGCAACAAAATAATCCACAATCTATATATTGCTTTATCTGATTATTACTCTGTATTCAGGGCGATCCAACGGCAGATTATGAAACCATAGAAGCAGATGCGCTTATACTTGGTGCAGGCGGCGCAGGAATGCGCGCTGCGCTGGAACTGGTAAAATCAAATCTAAAAATAGTCATAGTTAGCAAGTCGCTCCTCGGCAAGGCCCATACCGTGATGGCGGAGGGAGGCATAGCAGCCTCGCTTGGCGACGTTGACCCGGAGGACAACTGGAAGGTCCACTTCAACGACACTGTCGTGGAAGGAGTTTACATAGGCAACTGGCGCATGGCAGAACTGCTCGCCAAGGAAGCGCCTGACAGGGTCTATGAACTTGAGAAATACGGTGCGCTATTTGACAGGACTCCTGAGGGCAAGATAATGCAGAGGGCATTCGGCGCGCATACATACAGGAGGCTTTGCCACGTTGGCGACAAGACGGGCATGGAGCTCATACGCACATTAGAGGACCAGGTTCTGCACAAGAACGTAACAGTTCTCGATGAAACTATAATAACTAAGATATTCACAAGCAACGGCGCAGTTGCCGGTGCTGTTGGCCTCAGGATACGCGACGGCAAATTCGTTCTTATAAAGAGCAAGGCTACTCTTGTCGCAACAGGCGGCTGCGGCAGGCTCTATCATGTTACATCCAATTCGTGGGAATCGACGGGAGAGGGAATAGCGCTTGCGTTCAAGGCAGGTGCCACGCTGCGCGACATGGAAATGGTGCAGTTCCATCCTACTGGGATGGTCTGGCCTCCAGGAGTAAAGGGGCTCCTGGTTACAGAGGGCGTGAGGGGAGAGGGCGGCCTGCTGTTCAATACGAAGGGCGAGCGATTCATGCTTCGCTATTCGCCAAAGAAGAAGGAGCTGGACGCAAGGGACGTTGTAGCAAGGGCCATACACAACGAGATAAAGGAAGGGAGGGGCACAGAGCACGGCGGCGTTTATCTGGACATAAGGCACAAGGGCGCTGCTTTCATAAAGAAGAAACTGCCAGGCATGTACGACCAGTTCAAGGATTTCGCAGGGGTTGACATAACAAAGGAGCGCATGGAAGTTGCACCCACCGTCCACTACTTCATGGGTGGAATATCCGTAGATGCGGAAACATGCGCAACAAACGTTAAGGGCATGTATTCTGCGGGCGAGGCGGCAGGAGGTCTGCACGGGGCGAATAGGCTCGGAGGCAATTCGCTAGCAGACATACTGGTATTCGGCAGGCGCGCAGGAATCGCCATGGCGGATTACATCAAGTCATCCGCGCCATCCACTGCAATAAACGAAAACGACGTCAAGAAAGAGGTAGACAGGGTCAAGTCGTACCTGAAAGCCGACGGCTCAAACCCGTATGACATAATGTCAAAGCTCCGCGACGCAATGAGCGAGAAGGTAGGGATAATAAGGACTGGCAAGGACCTTGTTGATGCTATGGAAGAGATACGCGCACTGGAATCGCAGATCGGCTCGATAGGCGTGAAGGGCGGCCTCGTGTTCAACCAGGGCCTCATGGCTTGCATAGAGCTCGAGAACATGCTACTGGTTGCAAAGTGCATAGTTATGTCAGCGCTTCAAAGGAAGGAAAGCAGGGGTGCGCACACAAGGTCAGACTACCCTAAAAAGGATCCTCAGCTGAAGCTGAACATAACATGCTCATATGCTGACGGGAAGGTGGTTCTCGGAACCAGCAGTATCGCGGAAATGCCAGAGGCTCTCAAGAGCATAGTCACTCCAGAGGTGTATGGATGAGCGATGTGACGATAAAATTGCACAGGTACGATCCTTCGGTCGAGTCTGAGCCGCACTGGGAGGAGTACAAGGTTGAAAAACAGCCTGGCATGGTGGTTCTCGATGCGGTTAACTATATCAATCACCACATAGACCCCAGCCTTGCAGTCAGATGGAACTGCAAGGCAGCCCACTGCGGCTCGTGCGCTGCAGAGGTTAACGGCATGCCAAAACTGATGTGCAAGACCAGGCTCGATACGCTGGGCGATACCGTATCCGTCGGTCCGATGAGGGCGTTTCCTCTCGTAAAGGACCTAGTTACAGACGTATCGTCCAACTATGAGACGGAGAGGAAGATGACTCCATTCACGCCCAAGGAGGGAGCGAAGGAGCCTTGGGTTATAGACGAGATAGACGTCACGCGCTCGCAGGAGTTCAGGAAGTGCATAGAGTGCTTCCTCTGCATGGACGTATGCCACATAATACGGGATCACGACACGAATTACATAGGGCCGCGCCACGTTATCAAGGCGGCATCGCTAGACATGCACCCTATGGATGCGGTTGACAGGTCGAGGGAGCTGAAGGACCAGGAGGGCCTTGGCTACTGCAACGTTACAAAGTGCTGCCAGGAGGTATGCCCCGAGCACATAAAGATAACCGACAACGCGATAATACCTGAGAAGGAGCGCGCAGCTGACAAGTTCTACGATCCGATAATAGGAAGCATAATCAAGATGGGCAGTAAGAAGGACAAAGCCAAAGACGGTGCGAAGGATGGAGGCGAATAGCAATATCGGTTTAAGAAGATTCATTCCGGTCGAGTTTACCGAGCACAATCTCCGTTTCTATTCGTTCGTGCTCCTTCTCGTGGTCGGGATAGGCGGGCTCATGCTCTTCCCGATGCACGAGTTCAAGGGCTACATAGACCCGTTCTATTCGCCAACTATACTGATACTGCCGCTCGTCGGGCTCTATAGGCTGACGTGCTACGCTTACAGGAAGGACTACAACAGGCACGTGTTCAAGCACCCGCTTGTGTGCCCTGCATACGGAAGGATGGACTACAAGCCAAGGGAGTACACCGGCGAAACAAGCACGATATTCAAGGTGGAGAACCTGCACAGGTATTTCCTGTACGGGAGCATATTGGTACTGCCTTTCTTCTACTACGACGTATACGTTTCGCTTTTCTACACCGGGAGCTTCATATTCAGGCTCGGCAGCCTTATATTGCTGATAAACTCGATAACCATAACCCTATACGTGCTCTCATGCCACTCGCTGAGGAGCCTCGTAGGCGGCAGGATGGACTGCTACAGCTGCGTGAAGGGCGGCCATGCGCTGAAGAAAGTGTATAACGGGCAGTCTATACTCAACAGCCACCATGAGGCGTTTGCTTGGCTAAGCCTCATAATAATAGTATTCGTAGACCTCTACCTGAGAGGCCTCGCGGCAGGGCTGCCGATAGACTTCAGGCTAATACCATAAGTGATATGATGAAGAAGCTGATACCGACGAGGTTCAGGTACCCGATGTTCTTTGCAGGAATAATGATCATCGTCATATCCGGGCTGCTCAACAAGTATCTTCACATGGCAGAGGGCTACACAGAAATAGGCGCAGCGATAGGCTTCCTTCTCTTCATGTTCTCGATAGTGCTGTAGCGCCTTTGCACAGCTACTACTTCTGCTTCTTGTCAGACTGCCTCTTTATGGCGCTTATCAGCTCTGCGTTTATCTGCGCGTAGCAATTTCTGCATAGCAGATACTCCTTTGTGCTCCCAGGGCTGCTCTCCACGCCCTGCTGCAGCTTTCCCGTATATATGTAATAGTAGTTATCCGCGTCAAGCTCCTTCCCGCACACGTTGCAGGCTGCCTCGTTTATTCCCATAAAATTACTTTGCACTGCAACGTTTTTAATCAGGCACCAGCGGCAAGTTTATGCCTCTACAATAATTGCGTTTACCCTGGCACAGGAATGGTTTTATAATTTGCTTCAGTTCACTAATCATGGAGTACCGGGTAGAATCTGATTTTCTTGGAAAAGTCAAGGTGCCGAAGGATGCGTACTACGGTCCCGAAACCGCACGCGCGATTGCGAATTTTCCGATATCCTCAAGGCCGATGCCGGCGGAGCTCATACGCGCCTACGCAATGCTGAAAAAGGCTGCCGCGTTTGCGAACCGCAAAGCTGGCAAGCTTGATGCAGAACGCTACAAGTATATAGCAGCTGCGTGCACCGAGATAATAAACGGCAAGCTCGCGGACCAGTTTCCTGTCGACAGCTTCCAGGCCGGCGCCGGAACAATGACAAACATGAACCTCAATGAGGTCATAGCAAACCGTGCCCTTGAGCTTTCAGGCAGGAAAAGGGGCGATTACAAATACATACATCCTAACGACCATCCAAACATGTCGCAGTCGACAAACGACACGTTCCATTGCGCGATTCATGTTGCCGTCGCGCTCGCAGTGCGCGACAAACTTCTGCCTGCGCTCTCGCTCCTCGATTCTGCGCTGAAGGCGAAGAGCAGGGAATTCTCAAGCATAACAAAATTGGGCAGGACCCACCTGCAGGACGCTGTTCCCATAAGGCTAGGATCCGAATTTGAAGGCTATGCCGGGAACGTTCACGCAGCTATAGAGCATGTCAAGCGCGCGTCCTCTCTGCTCCTCGAGATACCTATAGGAGGGACTGCAGTAGGCACTGGCCTCAATGCGCCGAAAGGCTACTCCGCAGCTGCTGCTGCAGAACTCTCCCGCATAACAGGTCTTAAGTTCAGGCATGCGGAGAACAAGTTCATGTACATGCAGAACACGCTCGAGGAATCGATGCTATCTGACTCGCTGAAGAGCGCGGCGATAGCTATACGCAGAGTTGCGGACGACATGCGCCTCCTCGCTTCCGGGCCGCGCGGCGCAATAGCAGAGATACTGCTCCCGGAAGTCGAGCCTGGCTCATCCATAATGCCCGGAAAGGTAAACCCGAGCATGGCAGAGATGATGGGAATGGTGTGTATGCAGGTGATAGGCAACTCTGCTGTTGTTGACAGCGCCTCCCAGGCCGGGCAGCTAGAGCTCAACGTTTTCATGCCGGTTGCAGCTTACAACCTGCTTGACTCAATAAAGATACTCTCCTCAGGCACGAAGGCATTCACCGAGAAATGCGTTGCTGGAATAAAGCCATCGATGGACCACATACGCTCAAACCTGGAGCGCAACCTTTCCATAGTTACGGCGCTGTCGCCGTACATAGGCTACTCGAAGTCTGCAGAAATAGCGCGCAAGGCGTACAAGGAAGGCAAGACCATAAGGGAGGTATGCATCGAGCTCGGCATAATGGAAGCGGGCAAGCTCGACAGGATACTGGATCCAAAACTGCAAAGCTGATCAAATGGATCCGGAAAACTCCAAGAGCAGAATTTTTAGGAAGCACTATCTAAACGAGAAGCTTCATTTCAGGGTGTACGGCAGGCTTGCGTCGTCCGAGAAAAATCCGGAAATCAGGAGCGTGATGAAGAAGCTGTCTGCGCTGGAGGGCGTACACGCCAGGCTATGGAAGAGGATAGTTGGCGAAGCCAGCATGGGCAGCAGCGAGCTCGCCATAAAAGCCAAGCTTGCACTATTCGGGATAGTCCGCAGGCTATTCGGCCTGGCGTTCACAATAAAGGCGCTGGAGTATTCGGAGTCGAACCTGATGAAGAAGCTGTCCGCATCCGAAACAGAGCTTAAGCTAAGTCCGCGCGAGGCAAATGCCATAAGGAGCATAAAATCGAGCGAACGCAACATAGAAACACCTCTCGAGAACAAGGTCATAGAGTACAACCGGGTCCTAGAGAACATACGCGACGTTATCTTCGGCATGAACGACGGGCTTGTAGAGGTCCTAGCCGCTACGGTGGGCCTTGCAGCCGCGCTGCAGAGACCCCATCTCGTGCTGCTGGGCGGGCTGATAATAGCTGTTTCTGGAACTCTCTCAATGGCAGGCGGAGCATACCTCTCAACAGGCTATGAAAAGGCGGTCAGGGCCGCGAGCTCTAAGAAGGTAACACGCACCACCCCTCTGAAATCTGCTCTCTATGTGGGCGCTTTCTACATATTAGGAGCAATATTCCCGCTGCTTCCGTTTGCGTTCGGCGCATCCGGAACGTACGGCATAGCTCTCTCGCTCATACTTACCAGCGCAGTCCTTTCAGTCACTGCCACGGTAATAGCAGTGATAAGCAGCATATCGATAAGGAGGAATGTGCTGAAGAGCCTTGCGATATCCCTTGGCGCAGCTGCAGTTACAATAATAATAGGGGCGTACGCCAGAGCCTACCTGCATCTGGCAATATGAGCGGCGCCGCAGTTCCCTCAAAATGCTTAAATATGTGTCATCACTAATGCTAATAGAATCTAATTGTCGAGGTGAAGATATGGATGATAAAAAACTAGCAGATGCTGTAAACCAGATAAACAGGCAGATAGACATGCTCATATCGGACACTTCTGTGCCCAAGAACGTCCGCAGCGCTGTAGGCGACGCAAAGAGCAAGCTCAACGACGCAAAGGAGGCTGATTTTACCGTGCGCGTATCGGGCGCAATATACAGCATAGACAGCGTTAGCAACGACATAAACCTGCCGCCCCAAGCCCGCACGATGCTATGGAGCGTGCTAAGCATGCTTGAATCACTAAAAGAATAGCGGTCATTATGAACCGAAAAGACGTCCTTGGTGAAATCTCCCGCAAGCTTTCAAGGTCTAAAATATTCCTCTCGGGCGACGTCTCGCCGGAAATAGTCGAAGGCGTCCAGATAGACGCTCTTGTTGCAGAGATAGAGGCGTCAATATCCCCCTCTGAGTCCGGGCTCTCGTTTGCGACTGCAGACGACATATTGGAAGCTATAGGCAGAATATCCAAGCCCAAGGCTCCCGAGCCCATAGAGGTTTCCCAGTCCTCAAGCTTCAAGCCTGTGGCTTCCGACCTTGATGCGATATACTCGATAAGGAACAGGCCAGTGGAGCGCGCGGAGGGCACCGTCAACGATTTCATCATGTACTTCCGGAGCAGGCTCAAGAAGATCAAGTCAATACTCGGCTCACGCCTCAACGGCTCCGGGATAATAAATGCGCTGGAGAGCCTCAAGACGTTTGCCGACGGGAAGCAGGTTGCGATAGCAGGTATAGTTACGTCAAGGATAACTACCAGAAACGGCAACATAATGGTCGTGATGGAGGACGAGACAGCCGAAGCCAAAGTCATATTCATGAATTCCACTGCCCAGAAATCGCGCGAGCTGTTTGCGAGCGCATCCTCGATAATCAACGACGAGATTCTTGCTGTGAAGGGCAAGATATCCGGTCCGTTCGTCATAGCAAGCGAGATAATGTGGCCGGACGTGCCGATAATGCCAAGAAAGAAGGTCGATGACGACATAGCAATAGCATTCATGTCAGACATACACGTTGGAAGCAAGCTCTTCATGGAGAGGAATTTCTCCAGGATGATAAAGTGGCTAAACGGGGGAGTTGAGGGAGCCTCGAAGGAGCTTGCGGGAAAGATAAAATACATAATCATGGCCGGGGACGTCGCAGACGGCATAGGTGTGTATCCAGATCAGGACAAGGACCTCGCAGTGCCAGACATATACTCCCAGTACAAGATGCTTGCCGAGTACATAGAGGCGATACCGGACTACATACACGTGTTCGTGCTTCCCGGAAACCACGACGCGGTGCAGCGCGCGGAGCCACAGCCTCCGTTCGCGCCTGACATGCTGGACATAAAGAAGGACAATGTGCACATACTGCAGAATCCAAGCGTGATGAACCTCCACGGTCTTGAGGTGCTGGCGTACCACGGCACTTCACTGGACTCGATAATAGCTTCAGTGCCTGGCATGAGCTATTCAAAGCCGGAGGCTGCTATGGTCGAGGTGCTGAAGAGGCGTCATCTGTCCCCTGTATACGGGGGCAATGTGGTCGTGCCAAGCAGGAACGACAACATGGTCATAGAGGATCCGCCAGACATACTTCACATGGGACACATACACAAGAACGGCCTTACCGAATACCACGGGATAAAGATAGTGAACAGCGGTACATGGCAGGGGAGGACAGACTTCCAGATAAGGCAGGGGCACATACCAACCCCGTGCGTGCTCCCTGTATTCAGCATGAAAAGCTACACGTTCACGAACGTGGACTTCAGCTCTACGGTGTAAGGATGGACAACGACAAGTACTTCAAGATGCTGTCCGACGAGTTCGAGAAAGCGTACGCCGTAGCCTCGAAAGCGAGGGAGAAGGGGTACGACCCGCAGCCTTATGTAGAGATAAAGCCCGCGCCGGACCTTGCTGCGCGAGTCGAGGGAATAATGGGAATAAACGGCCTGGCAGAAACCATACGCAAGAATTCAGAAAGCAAGAGCAGGCAGGAGCTGGCATTTGCGATGACCGCACTCGTGTGCTCGTCAGATGATTTCCCCGCGGATCCAGCAAAGCGTATGACTGTTGCTGTCAGGATCGGGCTTTGCATACTTACAGAAGGCATACTGGTGGCTCCTACGGAAGGATTCCAGGGAGTCGAAATACACAAGAACCCTGACGGTTCCGATTATGCATCCGCCATTTATGCCGGGCCGATAAGGGGCGCGGGCGGCACAAGCGCGGCGCTTTCTGTAGCGCTCACTGACCACGCAAGGAAGATACTTGGCATAGGAGCGTACAAGGCGCAGCAGAAAGAGGTGGAGCGCTACTTGGAAGAGGTAATGCTTTACCATACGCGCGCTGCTAGGCTGCAGTACCTTCCAAGCGAATCTGACATGCGCAAGATAATAGAGAACTGCCCCGTTTGCATAGACGGCCTGCCAACCGAGGATTTTGAGGTCGGAATACACAGGAACATAAAAAGGCTTGATGCGGAGGGAAAGGAGCAGATGCTCACAAACAGGATACGCGGAGGAGTAGCCTTGGTCATGTGCGAGGGAGTCGCGCAGAAGGCCAAAAGCGTGCTCAAGCATACCAAGAACGTCGGCCTGGACTGGGGCTGGCTCAATGAGATAATAAAAGTAGACAAGGGCTCTTCAAAGCCGTCTGATGGCAAGAAGGACTCCTCTGTTTTTCTAAAGGAGCTCGTTGCCGGCAGGCCCATATTTGCCTATCCGGAGCACAGCGGCTCGTTCAGGCTCAGGTACGGAAGGTCGAGGTTTACCGGAATTGCCTCGAAGGGCTTCAACCCCGCCACGATGATACTGCTTGAAGGGTTCATAGCGACTGGAACGCAGCTAAAGGTAGAGAAGCCGGGAAAGGGCTGCATAGCAATGCCAGTCGACTCCATAGAAGGGCCGTTCGTCAAGCTTGACGACGGAAGAGCTTTTAGGATAGACGACGCGGAAACGGCACGCAACGTAATCGGAAAGGTATCGAAAATACTTTCGGTCGGAGACATACTGGTCACATACGGCGACTTCAAGAAGTCAAACACGATACTAAATCCAACAAGCTTCGTCGAGGAATACTGGGCAGAGCTACTCCGCGCTGCAGGCTTCAGCGGAGACATACCTGTAAAACCTAGTTTTGAGCAGGCGCTTGAGCTCTCATCGCGCTATTCCGTTCCGATGCATCCGCAATACATATATGATTACAACGACTGCGGCGTAGAGCTTCTTCTTGAATTCGCAGTTGCGCTTTCATCTGCGAAATTTTCATCTCAGGAACTTAAATCGCTGGGCAGCATAACCTTTGATGGCGAGCACGCAAGCACAGCCAGACAGTTTCTTGAGCTTGCATGCGTGCCGCACACCGACCTCGGCAACAAGATAATCGTTGAGTCTGATGCGGCGAAAGCCATAGCTGCGAGCTTTGGGTTGTCAGCAGAAGGGAAGATAATCCCAGACAAGAACAAGGAGGCCTTCGCAGCCATGCAGTCATCCATTGACTCCTCCAAGTGGCCAGTTGAAGTACTCAACAGCTTCTCGCTGTTTGAGATACGCAAACGTTCGGTGAGGGTAGGCGCAAGGATGGGCAGGCCAGAAAAGGCAAAGGAGCGTCTCATGGCTCCCGCACCAAATGTGCTGTTTCCCATAGGAGAATACGGAGGCAAGGAGCGCAACCTTTCCAAAGCGTATTCGATAGAGAAAAAGAAGTTTGGGAACTCCTCAGTGGAGCTGGAAATCGCAAGGTACCGCTGCGGCAAAGGCCACGAACCTCTGAATGGCAACTACTGCAAGGTGCACAAATCGCGTGCGTACATAGAAAGGCTGTGTCCCAAGTGCGGCAAAAGGACTATAGAGGACACCTGCGATTCGTGCGGGTCCCACACTTCTGGAGGAGAGCGGAAGATGGTCGATCTCGCAGCCGCGATGGACGACGCGCTTGCCTCGATGGGTATGAACCAGATGCCCAAGCTGCTCAAAGGAGTAAAGGGCATGCTGAACAAGGACAAGCGCGTTGAGCCGATTGAGAAAGGAATATTGAGGAGCATTAACGGTGTACATATATTCAAGGATGGAACGGCGAGGTTTGATGCAACAGATGCCCCCATAACACACTTCTACCCTGTCGAAATAGGCACTTCCGTCCAAAAACTTCGTGAGCTTGGATACGACAAGGACTACATTGGTGAGCCACTGACGCGCGAAGACCAGCTGGTCGAGCTAAAGCATCAGGACGTCATAATAAACAACAATGGCGCAGAGTTCATGTTCAAGATATCCAAGTTCGCTGATTCGCTACTTCAGAAGTTCTACGGCATGGAGCCGTTCTACGGACTGGATAACTATAAAGGGCTGGTGGGGCATCTCGTGGTAACCCTGTCTCCTCACACATCTGCCGGAGTAATCGGCAGGATAATAGGCTTCACTAACGTCAATGTAGGCTTGGCACATCCATACACAATAAGCGCGCGCAGGCGCAACTGCGACGGCGATGAAGATACTACGATGCTGCTTCTCGATGCGCTTATAAACTTCTCCAGGAGCTATCTTCCGACAACCATCGGCGGGACTATGGATGCACCGTTGATCCTCACCGTGAATGTGCACCCAGAGGAAGTGGACGACGAGGTATGGGAAATGGAAACGGTTTCTGGATACGGGCTCGATTTCTACGAAGCTGCAAACAAGTACACAATGCCCGGGGACGTGAAGGTGGAGAGGGTTGGAAGCAGATTAAACAGCGAGACCATATACAGCAACCTTATGTTCTCGCACGGCAGCTCACCATCAGCTCTCGACGATGCACCCAAGCGCAGCTCATACACGAAGTTCAAGAGCATGTCAGAGAAGATAAGCGTGCAGTTCAAGCTGATGGATACCTTATGTACAATAGACAGGGCAGATACCGCGAAGAGGCTGATACTAAGCCACTTCATACCCGATCTGATGGGCAACATGCATTCATACTCGAAGCAGACATTCAGGTGCGTATCCTGCAATGCAAAATACAGGAGGGTTCCGCTTATTGGCACATGCACAAAGTGCGGCGGCAAGCTGGTCCTGACCATATCAAAAGGCGGAATAGAGAAGTACCTCAACACTGCGATAGATCTCGCGAATAGGTACGATCTCGAGCCATACATAAAGCAGAGGGTGCAGCTCCTCAAAGAAGAAATAGAGACAGTATTTGGAGGAGTAGGCAACGGCATCATGCCAACAAAGCAATTCGACCTGTCTAAATTCATGTAAGGGGCTTTTCCTCGCAGCATACCGCAACCAATATAACATATTAATGCGTAAAAATAATATCAGGTACGCATCCAAAGGTTGTTTTGATGGTAGTCGAAAACAAAGATGGCATAGTACGCAGCAGCGTTGATATTGGAAAGCTGCGTTTTGTCCCGGATGCGCTCCCTGACCTGAATCTCAATGAAATCAGGCTAGAATGCAAGCAGGTCGTAGGAAACTCGCCAATCGAGTGCGTTCCTGTTGCGATAGAGGCAGAAGACGAACCATCTGCAATAAAAGCCTCAATAGAATTGAACCACCCGCTTTTCTATCTCAAGGAAAGTTCAGAAATTCTTCTCGTGAGGGACGGCAAGGCAGTAGACCGGCATAAAGATGCATCGCCGCGCCATGTGTCGAACGGGCTGGAGCTAGCGAAATGCATACGCTTGGGTATAGAGCCATGCATAATACGTCCGCCAACCTCGTTGAACGATGTGGTCGAGCAGCTCAAGATAGCAATGTTTTTAGTAAATTCCGAAAGCATAGAACGCCTGCGGCAGGCATCCGTATATGTGATCTGATGGAAAGCGAGAGCAAAGTTACCAAGTCGAGGAAGATAGAGCACGTCAACATAGTGCTTACACAGGACGTGCAGTACAAGCGGATAACCTCGATGTTCAACGACGTTGAGCTTGTTCCTACAGGAAAGGAGGTGGACCCAGGCTCGGTAGACACAAGGTCTACATTCCTGGAAAGGGAGATATCAGCCCCGTTTTTCGTATCGGGAATGACTGGTGGGGATGAGCGCGTCGGCAAAATAAACTACGACATAGCAGCGGCAGTGAGCGAACTGCGCCTCCCGATGGGCGTGGGCAGCCAGCGCGCAATGATAGAAGACAAGGAAATGGCAAAGACCTACGCTGTCAAGAGCGAGTACCCTGATGTGCTCCTCATGGGGAATATAGGCGCGGCACAGGCGCTAAAATACACAATTGATGATATACATGGGATGGTGTCGGCGATAGATGCCGATGCGCTATGCATACACACCAACCCAGCCCAGGAAGTGGCTCAGCGTGAGGGCGACATCTCATTCAAGGGCGCATTTTCGGCAATATGCAACATATCGGACAGCATCGGAGTCAAGACGATAGTCAAGGAAGTTGGCAACGGCATATCGAAGGAGGTTGCGAAAAGGTTTGCAGAAACGAGCGTGTACGGAATGGATACGGGCGGAGCAGGAGGCACAAACTGGGTGGCTATCGAGCTTTACCGCGCCGGCAACTCCAAACTTTACAAGCATATATTCAAAGAATGGGGCATACCTACCGCGCAGTCGCTGATAGAGGCAAGATCCGAGTTCAAGCGCATGCTTACCGCGACAGGAGGAATACGTTCGGCATCAGACATAGCGAAGGCCATTGCGCTTGGCGCTGATGCTTGCGGCATAGCCGCGCCAGTGGTTCAGGCGCAAAGCAGGAACGGCGCAAAAGGAGTCCGCGAATATCTCTCATCGCTTTCCAATGGGCTAAAGGAGGAAATGGCGCGCCTCGGCGTCTCTAATGTCAGGGAGCTGTCGAAGGTGGAGACGGTGCTGAAAGGGCAGCTCAAGGACGCGGTTGCCCAGAGGCTTGGCAACGTACCCTTCACCGAGTATCTCTGATTCGTGCCAAAGCGCAGGCAAGTTTATTAAATTCTCGCTAGAAAATATCTCTACGTGCCAGGGTGGCGGAATCCGGTATCGCGTACGCCTGGAAAATATTCCAGCCAGCGTATGGCTTAACGGCCTTCTGGGTT
>JAJZWO010000012.1 GCA_021846635.1 Microcaldota archaeon
TGGCGCCCCACATGCTCACCAAACAGTATCAGCTTGCCCGGAGCTGAAGCCTCTATAGTCCCATTTGTTATCATATCACCTGTTCAGAATAGATGTTTGTCTATTATCTCCGCACCAGAACCTGCGCCATTTATCCCTATGCTCTTGGCTACTCCCGTAGCTTCGATTCTCTCATTTATGCGCTTTACATCCCTATCCATAGAAAGTATATGTATATTGGCGCCCGTATCAAGCGTGAAATAGCATTCTATGCCGTCCTCACGCATTTTAAGAACGTCCTGCATTATCAATACTGTTTCCGGAACCCAGTATATCAGCGGCGGTGTCGAGGATATTGCCGTGCCGTGCATCATCAGCGAATTTCTCTCTGCAATTTTGCCTAGCAGCGTGAAGTTCTTGTCGTTTATCGCCTTTCGCATAGATTCGAGGTCCCCAGATACATTTTCGAGCCAACTGCTGTAGTACGGAGAAGTGTCCTTTGCAATCTTCATTCCTCCCCTAGTATCCACCTTTCTAGCCGAAGTAGATACGACAATTGCTATGTCTTTCAGTTCTGGCCACCACTTTTCATCTTTTATTTGCGCTGCGTATGATTCCTCACTTGACGAGCCCTTTAGCCATTCTACAAAACCACCATATACGGACCTAGATGATGAGCCGGATCCCTGCCTAGACAGGATTGACAACTCTTTCTTGTTCAAATTCATGCCTGCTGCCGTTGATGCAGCTAATGTCAGCGCGGCAAAACCGCTAGAGGACGACGCCAATCCTGCGCCAATAGGAAAATTAATCTGCGCTTCGCCCCTGGCCTTGAGTTTCACACCTGAAAGACTCCTTATCCTGTCTAGGTGTTTTACCAGCCTAGTCATAGTATTTTCAGGAATTTCATTACCATTGATGGTCGCGATGTCTTTATCATAAGCGTCGGAAAACTCGACCGTCACTTTAGTGAAATAAGAGTCTAATGTTACAGATATGCTCCCGTTCATTGGCAATAGCTGCACTTCGTCCATTTTCCCCCAATATTTTATCAGAGCAAGATTGGGATGCGCAATTGCCGTAGCTTTCATCTCTCCCATAATCGCACCATTAATCGGTTTCTTTGCCTATCGAGTATATCGAGGCATAATGTTTATATAATGAATCCGAAGTATCCGCAAAAGACATGTTATCGAATATAGGGAATCCTGCATTTTTAAATAATTCTACGGAGTAGCCCATTATTTCTCTGTATACGTCCAGCTGCGCCACCAGCCTGTCGCCGGGAGATTTGAAATGTGTATATAGCCCGCGCTCATTGAGGCGCTTTGCATGGATCCCCTGGTCAGAGATATAAAGGTAAGACGCATTCACTCCCAAGCTCTTCATCAAGCTTAGCAGGTCCTTATTTACGTACAGCGATTCGATGATAAGGCTCTCGCCGTTCTTGTGCGCCCTGGAAAAGGCAGCAGCGAGGCCTTCGCAGATAATTTTCGACTGCCCTTCGAAGCCCTTGATTATATTATCCCGGCTCTTATCGCCAAAAGCCTTCCATGAATCGTATACGCTAGTAGATAGAAGTTTAATGCTTTCCTGATCCTTGAGCAGGGGCCTTATGAATTCACGCAGGTAATCCCCAGAAAGCACTAGGTCTATGCCGAGTTTTTTGGATAGAATCCCTGACAGGCTTGTCTTCCCTACGCCAGGTACGCCGCCGATGAATATCATTTTGTACTCCTGCATATGCCTCACCCCTATCAGTCGTTAGACACGGAGGTAATATGCGCTGCCGGTGCAACTTTGTATTCCACTGGCTTTTGCCCCCTCTCTTTTAATGCCTCAAGGACTTTGTCACCGTAAGGCTCCCATGAGAAGGCGTTTATTATCTTTCCACCGCCTGCAGTCCAGTATACTGGAAGCCCTGACGCCCTTATCTCCTCCACATCTATAACTGCATTCATCATCTCCTTTTTCCTTGCTCTTGCGCCCGAGCTTTCTATTAAATAATGCGCATTTGAGCAGTTGTCTTCTGCATTTGAAAATATTGTGTCCCAGTCCTTCCTCAAAAGGCCAAGCTTTATTTTTGCTTCCCATTGCGGCAGCATCTTTAGCCTGTATTCGTAGAATGGATTGCTTCTAGTAAGCTGAAAAATTTCGGCAGCTGAAAGCCTGGAGTCGTATTCAAAACCCATGGCGAATATTCGTATATCCTTCAGATCATCTTCGGATGCAAGCTGCTTGCCGTACGGCGCTCCTGGGCCTTCCACAACCAGGGTATTCAGCCCCCCGTATACTGCCCTTATTGCAGATTCTGATATCGAATTTGCAAGAAGCCCCATCTGCCCGGTCTGCATCCCTGCATTAAAAAGTTCGTTGAGCCCCTTTACATAGGCTGCTGCGCCCGCATCGCTGCTTCCGGAAAAAACCTTGTAGTTGTTGGATTCTACCGATACGCCATAATTTTTGCCGGTCTCTTTTTTAAATAATTTCAGCACTTCCTCCATCGAGGCGAGGCGCTCCTCCGGGAGCCTTTCGCCATTGAGCAGAAATCTGTCTATCTTTCCGGAGTCGGTGCGCGTGATTTTTGTCTCGACCTTGGTACCGTTGTTTTTGTCCGTTACAGAAAGGCCCATAGAGTTATGCAGGGGCAGCCTGTTGTCCCTTGAGCTTGATACGAATATTATCGGAATCGTCGGGTAAGCTTCAGCCACCACGGTATTATAGCCAGTTTCTTCTTCTGCCCCCATTTTAAATCCCCTTTCCAAATTTGACAGTTGATTTTATATTTGATTGAGGCGGAGAAAGCCGCCAATGACCAGTCATCAGACTGTTTGTTGTTGAAGGCAGATTATTTAATGATAGCAATAGCTATTGACAAAAGACGAATACGGAGATTGCAGCTCTGGCGCTTGGCCCGAAGCAAAAGACAAATGGGATTGAAAGAAAGATAAAAGAGGAGAACGCTTTCAGTCGTTCTCAGCGAATATCTCCGGGGCGAGCTCGTCCTTTGCATCCGCGTACTCCTTGTTCTTTATTATGTCATCAGCCTTGCTGCTCTTTACGAGCGCATACTTCAGCGTTCCCTGGGACATCATGTAGGATCCAGGGCACATGACGCCCTCCTTGACAGCGATTGCGTCAGGCGAAAGCCTCATGACCTCTGCTATCGTCGCCTCCTTGCTTCCATACCCGTTGTTCTCGCTCTCTGTGACGCTGCCGTTCGAGTCGTCGTATATCTCGATAAGCTCCGCCTGGTCCAGAGGCACCATTTCCTTGTTCCTGTTGCAAGCTATTGCTACTTTCATAATATCACGGAGCCTTATCGCAGTAAAACCCTTTTTAAGTTTATACGTATTCCCCTTTACCAGTGTAAATTTATTGCAGCTTCATGAAGATGCTGCGCAAACTTTTTATCTGTTGAGAGCGATAGAAGAACAGGTTGAATGTCTGAAAGGCGGATCCAGTGGCGGAGAAACGGCGCAGAAGAAGTCCACATATCAGAGATTAACAGCGTAAGCCTTCTGCGCGACATAGTGCCAAGGCTAAGCGGCGCTGTCGACGCCCTTGCTTCAAAGGCGGTTGCCGAGACTGATGCCATGAAGCCGACCGATATCGCTACGGCATTGATGGATCATATGCTGTCCGAGTCGGATGTCGAGCGTAAGAACGCCGAAAAAGCAATCTATGGCATGGCTCCGGAAATGCTCCAATCCGAGCCCTACAGCGAATACCGGGAGATAATAGAGCACGAGAATGCCGTAAGGAACGAGCTTGTAGGCGCGCCGGACGCAATAATGCTAGACGCGATAGAAGCGATGGAAAGGGAACGCTGGGCTCGCATGGAGATTGTAATTGACAATGATGGAAAAGAAGGCAGGAAATTGAGGATAATGAATGCAATGATATCTGCGATAAAAGAGGGCTGGCCGTTTGCTTGATTAAATAAACCAGGGATGTTGGAGCTTTGCATATTCCATAAGCATTGCACATTAGATGAGTATACGGGGGGACGAAAGATTGTCGTTGGTGGAAGAGGGAGCGAGCTCTCAATGATACAGAACAACATAGTAGCCAAGAAGCTGAAGGAGGCAGACAGCTCTCTCGAAATAACCATTGAGAGGATAAAGACGCTTAACGAGAAGATAGACAGGAGTAAGGAGACCAGGACTGAGAAGGACATATATACAAAGGAGATAGACGCAGCCCTTGCAGACGGAAGCATAGACATTGCAGTGCACAGCCTGAAGGACCTCAATCTTGTCCTTCCAAAAGGGATCGCCATAGGCGCCATTGCAGACAGGGATGACCCGCGAGACGCATTCGTTTCAAGGGATGGGAGGCCGTTCGAGAGCCTTGAAGCGAAGGCCCTTGTTGGGACGAGCAGCATAAGGCGAAAGGCACAGCTCTTTGCGCTCAACCCATCTCCCGAAGTGGTTGACCTGCATGGCAACATAGACAGCAGGCTGAGGAAACTTGATGACGGGACGCTCGATGGAATAGCCGTTGCAGCTGCAGGGCTTAAACGGCTTGGAGTGTCATCCGCAGTTCAGTACTTCGGCGTTGAGCAGATGGTGCCTGCGATAGGCCAGGGCGCCATAGCCGTAACTGCGATGGAGGACAACAGGAGCATAATGGAACTGCTCGAAAGCATATCAATAGAGAGCGCATCGATAGAAACCGAAGCGGAGAGGGAATTCGGAGGGGTGTTCGGGGTAGGATGCAGCGCGCCGATAGGCGCAAACGCCACTCTCATGGGCGGCAGGCTAAGCATGGTGGGATTTGTCTCAGACAGGTTCGGAAGGAGAGTGCTTAAGAGCGGTATTGAGGGAAGCGCAGCAGAAGCAAAACGGCTTGGAAGGGAGCTGGCGAAGCGCATGATTGCGATGGGAGGAGGCGAGCTTGTTGGAAGAGAGGAATAGGAAGGTGGCCCTACTTTTCAGGTCGGCTGATGACATAGTCCGCACCTCTGAGGAGTTTGAAATGCGAGGGATACGCACGATTCCGTTTGAGGCTATCGAAATTGTATGCTCAAGCGACTCTGATCTTGAAAGCGAGGTAGGCAAAGCGGATTACATTATATTCATATCACGAAACGCCGTGATGTGCTCTGCGCCTCACATTAATGCTGGGATGGTGAAGGCGCGCATTATTGCGACTGGAATGTCAACGGCAAGGCTTCTTGAAGAAATGGGGTTCGGTGTCGCGTTCGCGCCTTCCATAGGCGGAATGGGCGCCGTACTCGAATGGCTCAAAAATGAGCCGCATGGCAGGGTTGCGGTCTTATGCGAGAGCCGTTCGGATTTCGACTTTACTCGGCTTGAGGAAAAAGGCTTTTCATTTAGCAAGCAGGCAGCATATGAGGCAAAACCTAGAAAAATGTCGATGGACTCTGCGAAGGTTCTCGCCGCAACGCATGCCGCGCTTTTCAGCCCGCTCGAGGTCGAATCTATGAAATCGTCTGCAGACAATGATACGCTTGCAGCCTTAAGGAAGCTTAAGGCGGTTTGCCTCGGAAAAAAGACTTACGAAGCAGCTTCATTAATATTCGACAACGTCGCCCTCGCAAGACGGAACAGCATAGCCAGCGTAGCAGATGGAATAGCGGGTGATTTGGATTAGCACGAAGGACAGCATATTCATAAGAGCTTGCAAGGGGATGGAGGTGGAGCGGCATCCCGTGTGGTTCATGCGCCAGGCAGGAAGGTATCTTCCTGAATACGGCAGGATAAAGGGCAGCAGGAACATACTTGAGGTGCAGAAGGATCCGGAAGCATCATCGGAGATAACAGTGCTTCCCGTAAGGAAGCTTGGTGTGGATGCAGCAATACTGTACTCGGACATAATGGTGCCAGTGAGCGCCTCGGGTTTCGGCATCCGCATAGAAGAAAACATCGGCCCGGTGGCTGAACGACAGCTTTATTCTGAAGAGCAAATAGGCGGATTCAAGGATTTCGAATGCGAAAGCGACGCGCCTTATGTAATCGGGAACATAAAGCGCACAAAGGAGAAGCTACCGGACAACTTGCCGCTGATAGGATTTTCTGCTGCACCGTTCACACTCATGAGCTACCTTTTTGAAGGAAAGCCCTCTAGGACGTTCGAGCGGTGCAGAAACATAATGAAGAATGATCCGGACCTCTGGAATGGCTCGATGAGCCTTGCTTCAGAACTGATAACCAGCTACCTGAAGTCTCAGCTGAAAGCAGGGGTCGACGCAATCCAGCTTTTCGACAGCTGGGCAGGTTTCCTTTCAGACGAGGAGTATAGCAAAAACGCGTTGCCCTATACAAAAAAGATTTTCGCATCGCTTCCAGACAACCTTGTCAAGATACACTTTTCTTCCAGGAACTCCGGGCTTCTTGGGCGCTTTGCCGAGACTGGCTGCAATGTGCTCAGCGTGGACCATGCAACTGACATGCGCAGCACGTATGAAACGTTTGGTGGCAGGCTAGCTGTGCAGGGCAATCTTGACCCCGATGTTGCACGTGTCGGCGGAAACGCGATGGAAATACAGACAGCCAGCATATTGGATTCAATGGACGGAGTCAATGGGTTCATATTCAATCTCGGGCACGGAGTGTTGAAAGATACAAATCCTGACAGCCTAAGAACGATAGTGAAGCAGGTAAAAAGCAGGGAGAGCTGACTGCTCGGCTATATATTTTCGAGCCCTTCTATCCCTACCAGTATCGGGTGCTCATTCGTTATCCATTTCCTTGCTTCTACGTGCCGAAGCTCCTCTGTTACTGCCACCCACTTGCCTATGTCGCTAAGCTCGTATATCACCACGAATTCAGAATCACCTATGCCGAACGACTCGGTAGTGAAAGAGCTTATCCCGTTGTTGTTAGGGCTTGAGGTTGCAACGCGCACATGGTCCGCAACTATCCTCTTCCGCTCAGCTTCGTCGATGAGATACCATTCGGGCGATTTGCTCATCGGATACGCGACGAAAAATCTGTTGTCTACTGAAGGCTCATGCTGCCGCGACTGCCTAAATACGGAAAGAAATCCATTGGAAACACTTGCAACCCCGTCAAGAAGCGACTCTACTGCTGCTTTAGCATTAGCTATCTCATCCGGATCCTTTGACATGAACCAGAATATCACATCCGAATCGTACCTGAGAGAAGAATAAGCCTTTGCCCTAAGGAAAGAGGGCCTTCCGGCACGTTCAGCAAGAAGCCTTGACAGCTCCGCCTTGATCTCTGAACGTTTGGCATGCCAGCTTCCGTTGAATTTAAACGTCAAGACCTCGGATATGAAGGTTTCCATGCCTATTACCATTGCAAATGAAAATGAAGCATAAGGCAGTGCCTATGTCAATTTCTTTCCTTGCGCAATTCTGCGCCGCCTGCTTTCTCAAAGCTAGCGAAAATCTTCAGAAGCCTATACTGCTCTTCTGGCTTGCTGCTGAGATTATCTAATGCGCGCAGCATTCGTGCGAGCTTCCTATCCACTAATTGATTCTCGTATATGGTTAATTCGTCCATGCTTTTCATGCAAGCGTGTGCTATCTCGTCAAACACCTCCATGGCGTAGGGATTGCTCATGTTATCACGCATGAAACGCACTATGTACTCCTCGCCCAGCCTCCTCGCGAAAAAGGATACCGCCTTGCCCCTGTTTTCGTACCTGTGTGCATACTTTTCCGAAAATTCATCTATCTTCCCCTTGACGCGCTCTGGAAGACCATCGATGAACGAGTACATCGATACGGTATTCATTACGGCGTCCTCTCGTTTTCTTGCTCCAAACATGAGTGTAAATCTCGGAGAGGTTATTTAGCCTTTTTCTGCAATTCCCCGAAAGACGAAGCCGCTTTTGCTGAAACGTATCAAGATTCTTTATCCTGCTGCGCCATTTTCCCCACAAACATTAAATTGCTTGCTAGCTTAGTTAGGTTGATTATCATGTCAGATCAGAACGAGCAGAAAGTCGCAAAGGGCGATACGATAAGCGTGTACTACACCGGCACGCTTGATGACGGGAGCATATTCGATTCGAACGTCGGGAAGGAGCCTTTGAAGTTCAAGGTTGGCTCCGGCGAGCTGATAAAGGGCTTTGATGAAGGAGTGGTAGGGATGAAACAGGGCGAGGAGAAGGATGTGCACATTGCAGCAAAAGACGCATACGGAGACAAGAGGAGCGAGCTTGTAATGGAGATACCTGCTGAAGAGTTTGGGAATACGGAAGTGAAGGTAGGCATGGGGGTAAGCACTCAGGACGGCCACCAGGGAAGGGTCATAGAAGTGAGCGAGAAGGAGATAAAGATAGACTTCAATTCTGAGCTCGCAGGAAAGGACCTAAACTTCAAGATAAAGGTCGCAAAAATAGAGAAGCACGGCTGATCCCGGAGCTGCTTGAAGTTAAGCCCAAGCATCAAGGCGCAAAGTCAGTCTTGACGCCTTTCAAAGAATCTGTCGCCGCAGTCATTACCGTGACATCACCAATCCTCTTTGAAAGAGACTTCTTAACCTCCGAGATTTCCTCAGGGGATGTGTCGACCAGCAGTATGTACCCCCCTGGATTGTCCTCTACTGCCTTCCTGCATACATTTACTACGTGCTGCATGTAGTCCCCCTCTACGTACATCTTCGGTATTATGCTGCTGACACGCTTGACAGAGAGGTAGTCGCTGAGGAGCCTTGCGACAATTATTCCCGTATGGGTCATGTAAAGGATCGCAGCCGGCTTGCGCTTCTGCAGCCTTATTTTCTCTGCGATGCTCTTCGACTTTGACTCCAAGTCGGCAAAGCCGCCCCTGTGGACCTTCCTGGCTTTCTCTATGAGCTCGATGCCCTTGGGCATCCCAAGCTCCCTGAATCCAGCCTCGTTCTCGTTCTCCTCGTAGCCGAAAACTATCCACGCGTTGTCAGGCACTGTTTTGCCTATTACGTCAGGCTTGAATACCGACCTGTTCTTGTAAGCGAGCGTTGCAGACACAACATTCCCGTACTTCTTGCCAAACAGGTCTGACACAGCCTTGAGCGTCTTTCCGGAATCGGCTATATCGTCTACAAGCAAAACGTAGTCCTTCTTCCCTACCTCAAGGTTTATGTAGTGCGGCAATATGTACATGTGCTGGCCCATCTTCCCTATGCCCTCATAAGCGACGGTCTGTACCCCGTACATCTCCTTGACCCCAAGCGCATCGGAGAGCATCTGCGCTAGAACCATCCCTCCCCTCTCTATGTAGAGTATCGCCTTGGGCTTTCCATAGGCGGAACGAACCTTTCCGGCCATCGCAACGGCTAGCTCCTGCATCTCCTGAAATCCGAGCCACTGGTATATCCTGCCGTTCTCCTCGACAGAAGCCACAACGTGTTGCTCTGGCGCAGGTATTACGTAGTCAACTTCCTCCGGCAACTCGTACCACCTCACCTTGTCGCCGACCTTTGCCCTTATCTTCCAGCCTATCGACTTCGATCTCAGCTCTATTGCATTGCGCAGGTACTCTATTTCGTTCCCTATCCTCCTCTTCCTTTTCTGCTCTATGGATGAGCTGTCCATGTAGGAGTTGATGCGCTCGAGATTCATTGTCACGGTGCGGTATATTCCCCAGTCCTTTGAGAGCATCTCGGCGATATACCCTGCATCGATTGACGTATGGGTATCGGCGTTCCCCATCTTAAGGTCGTGCAGCAATGCGAGCGAATCCTTTATGTCCTTCTCGTTCATCTCGAATATCTGCAGCTTCGTAAGAAGCAGGTCTGACGGGGGGATTGTAATGCTGGACATTCCGAGCCTTCCCTTCAGCTGTATCCTGTGGCACATCCTGAACTCGTCAAGTATGAGGTCTATCTTCGTGCCATCGTAGAAGTACTGGCGTCTGTAAAGGCCGTAGAGCGAATTGAACTTGTCATCTGGTTCGACGCCGTTGTCGCGCATGAACTGGTCCAGCTTGCTTGAATGTGAGCTCAGCGAGAACAGGTCTATGTCGTTGGACTCCCTGCTAAGCTCCTTTACGCTGCGGCCGTTCGGTGCAAGATATGCCACCGCCAGCCCCCCGAACAGCCTCAACGGTATCTTCTTCTCGGTAGCCTTGGAGACGAGCTCTATCGACTTGCTTATCAGTTCGCCCTCGGTTGCCATCTCATCCCTTCGTGAAGTTGTACCTTGTTATCTTCCTCCCGTCGAAATCTATTATGAGCCCGTCGAGCACTCCAGAACTGTAGTCGCTTCCGGGATTGAATACGGGAACCTCGCTCCCGTCTACTGTATTTATCACGTCCCTCCCTGATGATTCGTGTATGTGGCCGTGAAGCCCGGCTATGGGACTCTCTGCCTCGAGTATCTTGCGCACAGCCGTGCTCCCGACAGGGTGCATGTGCATGTATCCCGAGCTTACCTTCTGCTTCATGTCCTCCGTGAGCTCTGGAGCAAGGTCTATCTTTGTGCCGAAAGGAGGCACGTGTATCACATATATCGCCTTTGCGCTGTCAGCCTTGGACGAGAGCGCTGAAAGCTCCTTCTGTATTGTGCTCTCGTCGCGCTCCCTCGGAGTATTCCATGGCGTCTTGTTTGAGTAGCCGTAGCCCAGCAGGTCGTAGCCGTCCATCTCGACTACCTTCTTATCGAACTCGGTAACAACATCGTCCGAATTCTTCTTTACGTACTGCGCGACCTCCTCGTAGTCGTCATTCCCTGGTATCAAGAAAAGCCTGGCTCCGGAGGCGCGCAGCTTCTCGTGAGCCTTGCGGATGAATGCGTCTAGTGAGCCCAGCATCTCCTCGAGGAAAAGCTTCTTTATCCCGGCTGGGTTGTCTTTCACCGCCTCGTACTCGCTGCGCTCCATTATATGGTAGTACTCGCCGTTGAGGCGTATCTCGCGCTCCACCTCCTCGAGCCCCGATTCCTTCACTTTCTTCTGCTCGCCGAACAGTTCGAGGCTGTACCTGTTGCCTTCGCGTATTATTGGAACGAGCACCTTGCCCGTTATGTCCCCTCCTACGACAATGCGCTTGACGCCGTAGAACTGCGCGGCGTTGAGCAGCTTGTTCATTGCGAGCTCCGAGCCATGGAGGTCAGACGCGAAGAATATCCTCGAGTTCATGCCAACACTAGTCCGGAGGAATCTCCTTGAAGGCAAGGCTTATGTCTATGCCCTTCGCCGCGTTCCTGCGCTTCGATATCGTGTATAGCACCAGCCCCGCTATGAACGACACCGCAACATAGCCGTACGCCAGGTAGTTGCCTCCCCAGACACTCGGGTAAGCCAGGAACTCGTAGGTGATGTAGCCGAACACCAGAGCCATCAGCACTCCCGATATTATCAGAGTGTACTTTGTCCCTGCGTTGCGATCGTGCTTTATTGCGTATATTATTGCTGCTAGCGCTATGAATATGAAGTATATCATAGCCGCTACAACCGCGCCGTAGAGCGAGGAGAACGGGCCGTAAAGGAAAGCCGCGCCTCCTATAAGCAGCACGGTGACTATCAGGTCAAAGGCGTGCGCAGCTACCGGCGAGCCGTACTTCGGGCTGACGTACGCAAGCTTCTCAGGAAGGAACCTGTCAAACGCCTGGGCGAATATGTACCTTGAGAACACTATTATTCCGTACGCGAGTATTGCGAGATCCCATATTATCCAGCCTATTCCTATAATCAGGCTGAGCACGTACGAATTTGAGACCCCCATGGCCAGGGTCCAGAAGTTGAACGAGTAGTCATATACCAGGGTGGAGTTCGTGAACGCGCCATTTATGAAGTTGTATCCTCCTGCGTAATACATGGTTGCGAACGCGCCAGTGACCAGGAGCATTACGATTACCGATGATATAGGTATTGCCCACTTGATTCCGCTCTTTCCCTTGATCTCGGATGATACCGCAGGCGCGGCGTTCATCCAGGGGTATACGAATATGGCGAAGAACGGGAGAAGGAGCAACGTATCAGCAAGGTTGAAGCCTTTGCTCGTGTACGAGCTTGCCACTTGTGTATATGTCTGGTTGAAACCTTGCGTAGAGTGCAGCGTAGCTATGTAGCTTTCTACGCCCTGACGTCCTGCATGGAGCAGCACGCCTATTGACAGGAGGAGTATCACGACGCCTATCATTATCGAGTAAGTGACAAGCTTGTAGCCTATCTTTGGCCTGAATATGTTGACTGCGATGAGAGCGGCGAAGATCAGCGAAGCGATGAGGAACTGGAGCCAGGGTATTGCGCCTGGAGTCCCTCCGGACAGGGCAAGGCCAAGGAAGCTGCTGTTGCCGAGCGCCACCCCGACAGACCCTATGGCGAAAACCGTAGAGAGCGCTATGAGAGCTAGGAAGGCGAGCGTCTCGAGCGAATAGCCCATGAAGGCTAGCGAGCCGCCGAACATACCGCCAAATACCCTGGATGTCCATATGTAGTCTCCGCCTGTCCTGTGAACCTTCCTGTTCATTATAGTGTATACCACTATCTGCGGTATCGAAAGTATGAACGCCAGAAGCGACGCGTATACAAGGTTCACCCCGGCCATCGTGCTGAGAAGAATCGTCGTAAAGCCGATCGTTGCAACCGCCGCCCCTGCAGACATGTCCCCAAGATTGAGGCTTATCGCATCGAGCAGCGACACGTGTTTGACAAGCCCAGTGGCCTGCCTGACGAATACCTTTGTCCCATCGGTTTTTCTTTTTCCTATACCCATATCAACCGCACCCCCGTACGGCCAAATGGCCAAGATGAAAAAATAAATGTCACAGCTGCATTTACATTTCTCCTGGATTCAAAGCCTGAAAACTGCCAAGACTGGCATATCGTTTTCCAAGCTACCCGACAACCATCCCAATGAAAATGATTCGGATGAAAGATTTAAAAGGCTTGTCCAGCCCATGAGCCATGCTCGTCAGCAGCATTAGCCGCGTAAGGCATATGACGAACGTCCGCACTGTGCCGCAGCGCTGCGGCATGCAGCTGCAATGTTCTGCGCCTTGGCGCGCGTGCCCCTCTCATGAAAGGAGCGGCTCGGGTAACCGCTAAATAGCTTTCTTCGGAAAGTAGTCAGTAGCATTTCGATTTTGAGGGTGTCTGGATAG
>JAJZWO010000013.1:0-8104 GCA_021846635.1 Microcaldota archaeon
ATATCGGGAGGCCCATGTCTGAAAGCTTGCGTATCAGCCTCCTGGCGCCCCTCGCAGCCTGTCCCTGTGGCGATATTATTATCGCGTTCTCCTTCTTCCAGTATCCGTCCTCATTGAGCCTCTGCCAGATTGCATCCTTCTCTATTACAAGCACGTACTTTGCCTTAACGTCGACGAACTGTATGTCGTTGTCGACATCGCTAGGTATAGCCCAGCCGCTCCTTCCCTGCTTGCTGGCGTCTATCTCCAGTTGCTCGCCGCCGAAGCTGTCCATCACCCGCATGTTGCCAGCGAGCACGCCCTTCCTGTTTGCGTTCAGATTCAGATCCTCCCTCTTTATCCCAAGGGATGCCTCAAGATCCTCTATGAGCGGGTTGGACTCGCTTTGCTCGTTGAATATGTTTTCATCGACGTCCTCTCCCAGCGAATATTTAAGCTGGTAGAAGAGGCCCCTTATTGTAGTATGAAGGTTTTCTCTGATGAACTGGTGGCATTTTGCCGCTATGGCAGTAGTCTGCATGAAGCGCTTTGACTGCGCTATGTTTATGAAATTTCTCTCCTCCTGGGCGCCGCCGAGAGTCAGGTAGCCCTCCTTGTCCTCGTACACCACGTTTGACCTGGATCTTACAGCAGTGATGAACCTTGGGTTGGAGCCCTTCTTAACGTCGTTCAGTATGCTTCTCCCGAATTCCTCCAGCTTCTCTGATGGAGTAGAATCTGTGTTCTTTGCCAAGATATCATCCCTTTCTGTTCTTTTTGAGCTCCTTGATTATCTCGTCGCGGCGTGCCGACTGCTTGAACGCATACTTCATAACCTCGTCAAGGGTCTTGACTGGTATAAGGCGTATTTTCTTCAGGTTGGCCTTGTTTAGGTATACGTCGCCCTTGTTGCTTGCCGGTATGATTACGCTCTTTATGCCTGCTGACAGGGCCGCCTCAATCTTGCTGGTTACGCCACCGACGGGAAGCACCTCGCCGCGCACGGAGAGCGATCCCGTCATTGCTATCGACTGGTCTACCGGAAGATTCTCCATAGCCGATATTATGCTTATAGCAACGGATATGCTCGCGCTGTCCCCTTCTATTCCCTCGTATGTCTGCAGGAACTGCACATGCATGTCGTAATTGGCAACGTCTTTTCCCATGTGCTTCTTTATCACTGCGCTGACGTTCTTCACCGCTTCTGTGGCTATCTTGCCAAGCTTGCCGGTCGGGATGAACTTGCCCTCAGATCTTGAGCTTGCCGGAGTGACTTCAGCCACTATTGGTATAACCAAGCCAGCATAGGTTGAACTGCCGCCAACCACAGCAAGTCCGTTAACCTTTCCTACTGCAAAGCCCGACGTGTTGAACACGCGGTAATCCTTCCTGTTCTCTATATGCTGCGAGACAACCTGCGCTTCTATTGGCGAAGCGAGAAGCTTTGCGTCCTCGACCTCCTTTGAAGTAACAAATTTCTTGTTGCGCTCGACTGCCAGATCCCCTGCAGCGCGGAGCAGACCTCCGAGATCTCTCAGTACGAGAGTAAGCCTGCCCTTCCTTCCTGCGCGCCTGCGAGCTTCCTCAAGCATTTCTTCGACCGCAGACCTATCAAAATGCGGTATCTTACCGTCTTTTGCGACTTCCTGCGCAATGAACTGTATTATCGCATCGCGGTTCTTTGCGGTGTCTTCCATGGTCGAATCCATGTAGACCTCATATCCGTATCCGCGTATTCTGGATCGCAACGCCGGATGCATGTGCTGTATGTCCTGTATGTTTCCCGCAGCCACTAGTATAAAATCGCATGGCACAGGCTCCGTCTTGACAAGTGCGCCGGAACTCATCTCGCTCTGCCCTGTTATGGTGTAACGCTTCTCCTGCATCGCGGTAAGAAGCTCCTGCTGTGATCTCATTACAAGACTTGAGACTTCGTCGACGAACAGCACCCCTTTGTTAGACTTGTGTATTGCGCCACTCTCCACCCTAAGGTGTGCTGGAGTGCCCAGGCCTCCAGTCTGCAGCGGATCGTGCCTTACATCTCCGAATAATGCGCCAGCTTTCGCACCGGTGGCGTCTATGAAAGGCGCGTGTACCATACCAGTGTTGTCGACTATGAGCTTTGGCTCGTTCTGCTCGTTAGGCATGCCCGGTATTGGCATACGACGCGAGAATCCGCTCATGAAAAGCAGCATAGATCCGAATATCATTACCCCAAGTATCAGCGCTGCCAGAACTATTATCTCGTAGCCTTTGAATATGTTGGTTAGCGAAAGCGCGAAAAGTATTATTACAAAAGCAAGTATCAGCGGGGTCACGTAAGACGTGCCGCGGTTGAGGTTCATCCTGTTCTTAATGCGCTCTTCCTTAAGTATTTGCCTCCCTTGGCCGTCCGCATCCTTCTTTACCCCATCTGGATAAGTCTTCACTACCTTGACTATTGGCTGGTTCTCGTCGTTTGGGTTGCGGTACACCAGGACATCCTCAAGTTCTGTCACTGGAAGCATCTCTGCCATAGCCTGCGCAAGCATTGTCTTTCCAGTTCCGGGCTCGCCTATGAGGAGAACGTTCCTGCGCTGCTTTGCAGCCTTCTTTATTATAGATGCGGCATTCTTCTGGCCTATGACTTGGTCTATGAGCGCAGAAGGCACCTTCACGTCTGCAGTTGTTTTGAACTTCAGCATCTTAATCACTCGTGTAGGAAGCATATATACTTTGCAAACAATATTATAAACCTTTTATATTAAACCATATATTGCGAATCCTTGGCAGTCCCGTCGTCTAGAGGCCAAGGACGCAGGGCTTTGGACCCTGCTACGCAGGTTCGAATCCTGCCGGGACTATTGCGAGCGGATACGCATAAAGCTTTTAGCTGAAAATCATAAAGCAAAAATAGTGGGCACATGTCAAAAAAGAAAGGGGGTATGCTGAAACGCATAATCGCTTTTGTGGTAGTGGTGGCGTTTGTCTATCTTGTAATAACAAGCAGCCAGTTCCGAAATTATTCCGTGAACAAGATAAAGTCGACGAACACGAGCCTGCAGCTAAGCCTTAATAGCACGGAACAGTTCTACAACATAACGGAGTATATGAACCAGAGCTCTTTCATAATATGGTCTGAAAACCATACGAACAACGGCGTGGTGTCGAACGTGCTCTCCGGTTCTAAGAATTACAGCGACGGCATAGCAAAGCTTAAGGAGATCTGGCTTACCATAAACAGGCTGTACACGAACTCCACCAATTCGTACAACGCGAGCAAGGCACTCTATTCGCAGATAAAGAACATCAGCAACAGCAGCAGCTAGGTGCATGCATGCTGTACCTATACTTCCTGATCATCTTGTCAGGAATAGTGATGGCAGTTTCGAGCCTGATAGAGAAACGTGTCCTCAAAAGCGAACATGCAACCGCCTATACCGCAACGTTCTCCATTGTGACAGCCATAATGGCGCTTATTTTCATACCTTTTACTAACTTCAGGATTAGTCTTGTCGACTTAGGGCTGGTTTACGCAGTAAGCTTCTTCTCAACTGTGACTTATATCCTCACTGCAAGGGTATACAAGCACGGGAACATAAGCATAGCTTCGCCTCTATTCAGCTCAGTGCCGCAGCTCCTTATAGTGGTCTTCGCCTTCATACTTCTCGGCGAGCGGCTTAGCGCAATTCAATATGTTAGCATAGTGATAATCGTTGCCGCGGTCTACATGATGATGTTTCGATCAGGGAGCAAGCAGAGCGGATTCACTAATAAAAAGTACATATATTATCTTGTCCTTGACATGGTCCTGATGGCTGTGGCTGGCATACTGATGAAATACACGCTGTATACCGTACAGCCATTTACATACCTTGTGCTTGCTGAATTTTTCATAGCAGCCAACATGACTGTTTACATGAGCATAAGATACGGAGGCGTGCACGAGATTGGCCAGAACCTGTCTAGATACAAAGCGCCGATAATAGCAATAAGTGCGCTAACAATAGCCTATAGGGCAATGTATTATTTTGCGCTGGCAGGAACCTACGTGAGCCTCGCTTCCCCGCTGAGGAACGGTGCGGATGTCCTTATAACAGTAGTGGGAGGGGGCTTGCTGTTCGGCGAATCTTCAATGAAGAGGAAACTTGCGCTTTCGGTGGTGATGCTGGCTGCTATTTACCTGCTTGTGGCTTAGCAAAAGCGTTTTATAGCTTGTATGAGGAAATCCTGTAGATGATGAGACAAGGTATTTCTGATTCGTGATGACTAGAGAGTCTCTGAGTGAGTTGATGGTTGAAAAGCTTTTCTGGAAAGACCAGTATATGAAGGTGTTCAACGCTACGGTTGTGGCATCGGAAGGCGGCATCGAACTCGATAGGACTGCATTCTATCCCACAGGAGGAGGGCAGCCATGCGACATCGGTACATTGAGCCTCGGCGGCGACAGGATAAACGTAGTAGAAGTCAAAAAGGATGGCGACAGGATAATACATTTGACAGAAAAGGATATTTCTATAACACCTGGAACCACAGTTGTTGGGGAGATTGACTGGGGCAGGAGGTATGCGCACATGAGATATCATACCCTACTGCACATAGTAGATGGAGTTGTGGAAAAATATTATGGAGGAAAAGTTACCGGTGGACAAATATATCAGGACAGGGCGAGGATGGATTTCGACATACCGATGATGGACAGGCAGAAGGCAGACGAGATTGCTGCAAAGGCGCAGGAGGTAATAGATGAAAAGCGCACAGTGGCGCAGAAGTTTCTTTCTGTAGATGAGGCTGCTGCGATACCGAACCTGTCTAGGACCCTCCCTGGGAACGAGCTGCTGAAAAAGCTTGACAGCATAAGGGTTATAGACATAGAAGGATTCGATATGCAGCTTGACGGCGGGACGCACGTCGCAAATACGTCCGAGATAGGCAAGATACGGCTGGATTCTTACGAGAGCAGGGGAGCGCACAACAAAAGGGTTTCTTTTGTGATAGAGTCATAGGTTGCCAGTATCATTTGGCTTGTGCTCGAAAAGGAATACCGCTCCCTTCAAAGTTTTTAGGGAGAGTGTGGCGCATTTTAGGCGTACCGGGCCCGGATCTATGTTGAGGAGGTTCCTTATTGTATCGACGCCCATGTTCTCTATCTCTTCGAGCGTCTTGCCCTTTACGTAATCTGTGAGGATACTGGCTGAAGCGATGCTTATTGAGCATCCGTCCCCGTCAAACTTTGCAGATTCGATTTTTCCATCCTTTATCGTTATATAGATCCGTATGTCGTCACCGCATACTGGGTTGTGGCCATGAAATTCCGCCGATGGATTGCTTATGCTGCCGCGGTTATGCGGGTGCTCGTAATTTGATATTATTTCCTCCATGTAAAGGTCGTCTATTTCGCTCATTTGACCAACTCAGGTTATATGGAATATGCTTTTTACCTTCTTTATTGCGGACACTGCAGCATCGACGTCGCTCTCGTCATTGTATATATAGAAGCTCATGCGCGATACTGAACCTTTGCGCAGTACCTCAGTGACAAGCGGCATGGCGCAGTGGTGGCCAGCCCTTATCGCTATCCCTTCGCTGTCGAATATCTGTGACACGTCATGGGGATGCACCCCGTTCAGGCCGAAGGATAAAACCCCGCCGCGTTCGGACGTCATGCCTAGCTTAGGCCCGTAAATCTCGGCTCCAGGAATGCTTGAAATTGATTCCATCGCATACCTAGTAATGGATTTCTCATGGTTTCTTATCCTCTGCATCCCTATTCCTTCAAGATATTTTATGGCTGCGCCCAAGCCGATTGCGCCTTCTATGTTGGGTGTGCCGGCCTCGAACTTCCAGGGTATCTCGTTCCACTCAGATCCGGACCTCCTTACAGAACTTATCATGTCGCCTCCACCGAAAAGCGGTTCTGTGGTTTCAAGCAGCTCTTTTTTGCCGTATAATACCCCAATTCCTGAAGGCCCAAGCATTTTATGGGCTGAGAACGCAAAAAAATCGCACCCGATGTCGGAGACGTCTACAGGCATATGCGGAACTGACTGCGCGCCATCTACTACCACGGTTGCCCCCGCCTTCTTCGCCATGGAGGCGATCTTCTTTATGTCGTTTATCGTGCCTAGCACATTAGAAACATGCGTGAGCGCCACAATCTTAGGGTTGTTTTGCAGCAGCTTCTCGTACGAAGACATGTCGATGAATGCGTTGTCCTTTAAAGGAGCGAAATCTAGCGTGGCGGATTTGCGCTTTGCAAGGAGCTGCCACGGGACTATGTTGCTGTGGTGCTCCATGTCGGATATGAGTATGTGGTCGCCTTCAGAGACGTTCTTGTTGCCGAAAGTGAGAGCCACCGTGTTGAGCGCTTCGGTGGTATTGCGCACGTATATTATGTTTTCGCCCTTGCCTGCATTCACAAACCTTGCAACTTGCTCCTTTGAGCGTTCGTACTCTTCAGTAGCCTGCTCAGATATCTTGTATATGCCGCGGTGTATGTTGGCGTTGAATGTATAGTAGTAGTTGACTATGGCATCAACAACCTGCCGCGGTTTCTGCGAAGTGGCTGCGCTGTCTAAGTAGACAAGGCGCTTGCCGTTGATTGGTTTGTCGAATATTGGAAAATCCTTCTTTATTTCCGAAGGGTCCAATTCTGCTGCCGGCATGTTAGACTGCACCTCCAAGCAGCTTCTCGTATCCCTCTTCCTCAATCTGCTTTATCACTTCCTTTCCGCCTTCAAAGATTATCTTGCCGTTTGATATTACGTGTACGTAGTCTACATCGATGTAGGAGAGAACCCTGCTGTAGTGTGTTATTATGAGAAGACCCATCGCATTCTCCTTTGCAAGATCGTTTATGTTGGATGAGACTACGTTCACCGCATCAACGTCGAGGCCGGAGTCCGGTTCGTCGAGAATCGCTATTTTAGGCTTGAGAACTGCCATCTGCAGGACTTCTGCTTTCTTCTTTTCCCCTCCTGAAAAGCCCTGGTTTAGCGATCTTCCTATAAGGCTGTCGCCCACCTTAAGCTTTTCTGTTGATGCTTTTATTGCCTGCATAAGCTCTCGGGTATTTGATTCTGAAGGCGAAACGGCGTCCTTTGCTGCCCGCAGGAAGCTAACGAAACCTACCCCGTCTATCTCGACAGGATTTTGGAAGCCTAGGAAAAGCCCAGCAGCGGCGCGCTTGTCTGGAGTTAACGCCTTTATGCTTTTACCGTCAACCAGTATGTCGCCCGAAGTTATCTTTGTAGATGGATGACCAAATATGGCCTTTGCTAGGGTGGTTTTTCCGGATCCGTTAGGCCCCATTAGGACGTGCTTCTCTCCAGTCCTTATTGTAAGGCTGAGGTTTTTGATAACCTCGTTTCCTGCGATTTCTACTGATAGATCTTTTATCTCTAGAATCATTTTATCACACAACTTCATTTAATTATCAGGGAGCAATTGAAACTCCTGTAGCTCTGGCACATCTTGCACACCCAACGCTTTGCGCCGCGCGTGTTCCCGGATTCGGCATCTTTTATGAAAGCCCTTACTGAATCGGCGTCTATGCGAAGGCCTGTCTGTTTTACTTTATCGGAAACCCTGCCATTGAGATACTTGTTTATTGAAGCCTGCGTCACTCCCAGCAGATTTGCTGACAGCTGCTGGTTTATCTTGTACTCGCTTGCCATTATGCCGGCAGCGCGAAATCTGAATGCCGGCAGGAAATTCTCCATCACGTTCTCATACGAGGTAAGCTTCCTCTGCATTGTTACACCCCTTCCAGGTCCTTGTGCTTTTGTATTGTTGCATGGCTCGCCGACGGAATCCACATGTCGCGGCTGGCAATGCTTGGAATTTTGCCTATTCCGTCGATGCCTGCTGACCTTGATGATACTATCGATGAAAGCGCAACTTTCAGCATGTCGTCGCCTATCTTCGCAAGCTGCGATATGCTGAAACCGCTTATTATAAGCATTCTCGCCGTCTTCGAATCTATTCCTCGCGAATTAAGGTAGAATATAGTATCCTGGTCCAGCGGCGCCATGCTCGACGAGTGGGAAGCTTTAACCTGGCTTTCGTCTATGGACATTGATGGTATTGACTCCAGCCTTGCGCTTTTCTCTATTATCAAGCCGCGTTCTTCTACGAATGAGCGCGA
>JAJZWO010000013.1:8880-12983 GCA_021846635.1 Microcaldota archaeon
GTATGAATCTCCTCTTGAAGAGTTCATTCCCCTCCTCAGGAAGTGATTTATACAATTCCCTTGACTCGTTTACCATTGTTTCGTATACGCCCATTTTAACGCCTAGCCTACTGAATTTGACGTGTCAAGTTTTATCAGGCGCTTCAGCTCAAGTGAGTACTCCATAGGAAGCGCCTTCGTAAGCGGTTCTATGAACCCCAGCACTATCATGGTCAGCGCATCCTCTTCGCTTATGCCCCTTGACATCAGGTAGAAAAGCTCTTCGTCGCCTATCTTGCCAACAGTAGCTTCGTGTGTTATTGTGGCGTCATCCCTGTGCACCTCCATGTAGGGGTACGTGTTGGTTTTAGCTTTGTCGTCCATGAGAAGCGCATCGCAGCGCACCGTTGACTTGGTATTTGAAGCATCTTTTCCGACGTATATCAGGCCGCGGTAGGATGCGACTCCCGAACCCTTTGACACGCTCTTTGATATTATCTTGGATGTGGTGTCAGGCGCAAGATGCAGTATCTTGCCCCCAGAGTCCTGAACCTGGTGCTCGCCTGCGACTGCAATCGACAGCACCTCTCCTTTGGCGCCTCTTCCTTTCAGGTAGACGCTGGGATATTTCATGTTCACCTTGCTCCCGATGTTGCCGTCTATCCATTCGACATAGGCATTCTCGTACGCGAAGGCCCTCTGGGTCACTAGATTGTAAACGTTCTTTGACCAGTTCTGTATGGTTACGTAGCGTATGTGTGCGTTCTTATGCGCCACAAGCTCAACCACGGCAGAGTGCAGTGATGAGCTCATGTAAATTGGTGCGGTGCAACCCTCTATGTAAGTGACTTCAGAGTCTTCATCCGCGATTATAAGAGTGCGCTCGAACTGGCCAGCCTTCTCGGAATTTATCCTAAAGTAGGCCTGAAGGGGAATGGTTACCTTTACCCCTTTTGGTATGTAGATAAACGAGCCGCCTGACCACACGGCGGTGTTGAGCGCCGCGAATTTGTTGTCTGAAGGGGGTATTACTGTGCCGAAATATTTCTTCATCAGTTCTGGGTGCACCTTCACTGCAGTATCCGTATCGGTGAATATGACTCCCTGCTTCTGAAGGTCCTCCCTTATGTTGTGGTATACCACCTCGGAATCGTACTGCGCTTCTGCGCCTGCGAAGAACTTTTTCTCTGACTCTGGTATGCCAAGCTTGTCAAACGTGCGCTTTATATCGTCAGGAACAGAATCCCACGTGCTGCCTTTCTTATCGGTTGGGCGCATGTAATAGAATATGTCGTTAAAATCTATCTGGCTGAGGTCTGCCCCCCACGAAGGCGTAGGCTTCTGCACGAAAACCTTGTATGCGGTGAGCCTTTTCTCAAGCACCCACTCTGGCTCCTCTTTTATCCTGGATATCTCTCTGACTATGTCCTCGGACAGTCCTTTGGCCGTCTTGTACTTGTATTCTATCTTGTCGCTGAAGCCATACCTTTCCAGATACTCCTTCTCATTGGACCCGACGAATTCCTCTTTTTGAGCAGTCAACAGAACACCTTTATAACTCGGTTATAAAAGTGTTGAGGATGTTATTTAAATGTTATGCAAGGAAAAAGAGAGAACCGTTCCAGATATGCAGATTGCTGTATTGTTGTGGTGCATGCAATTGAGCGTAACAATTTCAGTGTATGGTTTTATAACGTTAACACACATATTCATAGGGTGCTGTAATGCCTAGAGCGGCTTTTAAGAACGAATTTACATACAAGAATTTTATAGAGCAGGGAAGGGAGAGCGAATTCCACAAGCTTTTCGAGCAGGCAATAGCCGTAGTGAAAGCGGATTTTGGTAAGACGCATCCGATGTACATAGGAAACATGGAGGTAAAGGCTGACGGACTGCTGGAGGAGCGCTCGCCGGTAGACAGGAGCATAGTGATAGGGAGATTCCAGAAGGGGCGCAGGGAGGATGCACAGAAAGCCATAGAAGTGGCCAAAGCGGCGTTCGAAGAATGGAGGGGAACCGGATACAAGGAGAGGGCAGGGATATTCTTGAAGTTCGCAGACCTGGTATCTAAAAACAAGTTTACGCTTGCTGCCGCGCTCAGCTACGAAAACGCGAAATCGGTATACGAATCAATAGGCGAAGTTGACGAGGCGATAGACTTCGCCAGATATTATGCAGGAGATCTTCTGGCGAACAGGGGCTACTCCAGAAAGACGTTGCTGATGGGCAGCAAGGCAAATGTTAACGCTGGATTCCAGGGTGCACCATCTGAATCGGAGAAAGTCATAATATCGATGAAGCCGTATGGCGTGTTTGGTATAATAGCGCCGTTCAATTTCCCCGTATCGATATCCATGGGAATGAGCATAGGCGCAATGATAACGGGCAATACGGTAGTATTCAAGCCATCGTCGACAGATAACATGACAATGCTTGTTGAGTTGATGCTGTACAAGCTTTTGCGCGAGGCAGGGCTGCCGCCGGGCGTCTTCAACTATGTAACTGGGCCAGGCTCTGAAGTTGGAGACGAGCTTGCAATGAACAGGGATGTTGCGGGGATAGCGTTCACAGGATCAAGGAGCACAGGCCTCGGCATGATATCTAGAAGCTTTGGAAAGGGAATGCAAAAAGTTTTTGTTGTAGAGATGGGCGGCAAGAATCCAGCCATAGTATCAAAGAACGCCGACATAGATGCAGCGGTAAAGGGAGTTGCGGGCGCTGCTTTCGGTTTTGCCGGGCAGAAGTGCAGCGCGCTTTCTAGGGTTTACGTGGATGAGAGCGTAAAGGAGGTTTTCATAAGCAAGCTCATAGAGAAGGTCAGGGGCATGCGCATCGGCAACCCGCTGGACAGGGACATATACATGGGGCCGCTGATAAGCGAGAGCGCTTACAAGAGGTATATGGAATCTGTGGATAGGATAAAGAATACAGGAAAGCTTCTTTACGGCGGAAAAAGGGTCGATGTTGGGTTGGACGGCTATTACGTAGAACCAGTGCTGGCAGAGCTGCAGCATTCTAACGAGCTTGTACACACTGAGCTTTTCGCACCGATACTCGCAATAGTGGGATACAAGAACTTTGACGAGGCCTTGCGCATGGCTAACGATACCGAATACGGGCTCACTGCCGGGCTGTACAGCAAGAATAAAAGGGAGATAAAGCAGTTCTCCAATGCGATAGAATCGGGTGTAGTATACATAAACAGAAGCATAAGCGCGACAACCGGCGCGATAGTCGGCCTGCACACTTTCGTTGGGTGGAAGGGTAGCGGGCTGACAGGAAAAGGAACTGGCAGCACATTCTACCTGCAGCAATTCATGCGTGAGCAGAGCCTTTCAATAACGGAGGGATGACTTTGCTCTTCTCGGCAGTGATGAGAGCAATTTACAAGAGGCAAAGGTACTCGACTGAGGAATTGCTCGTATCGAACTCGCGCTACAGCGCCATCATAGCCGACACGCCAACAAAAAGAAGCATAGGGCTGATGTTCAGGGACAGCCTTGGGAATTCTGAGTGCATGCTCTTCAAGTTCGATGTGCCAGGAAGTTATGGCATATGGATGCTTAACATGAATTTCAGCATAGACATAGTCTGGCTTGATGAGAATAAGATGGTTGTAGACCTTGTTGAGAATGCTGCTCCGTGCAGGTCGTTTTTCAGGTGCAAAACTTATACGCCAAAAGGAAAAGCGGCATACGTTGTGGAATTCGCTTCCGGCGCTATAGGAAAAGAGAATATAGCCAAAGGTAGCTTTATGGCTTTCAAATGAGGGAAGAAGGTTTTACCTTCTCCTCCTCTTCTGCGGCTTCGCCCTCATGCTCCTTGAAGCCTTCTTTGCCCTCGGCTTGCTCTGCCTGCCCCTTCTGTTCATCTTTGTCCTTGCAACATACCCGTTCTTGTCTATGAAGTACAGGTATCCCTCTTCTCTCTGGACCTTCTCTGAGCTTACCTTGCCCTTCCTTCCGCGCGGGTTGGACCTCATAGGAGACTTCCATACTGCGCCGTCCTTACCAAGATAGTAAAGATAGCCATCTTCCCTGTCTATTCTTTCTCTTCCTACTCTCTCTGCCATTTTAATTCACCGTTTTCATATCATTCTATAAATTTATATATCTATCGTCAGA
>JAJZWO010000001.1 GCA_021846635.1 Microcaldota archaeon
CGAAGACACTATGATAATACTGACAAAGGGCAACTATGCAAAGCGCATGGATCCACGGCTGTATCGCCAGCAGGAACGCGGAGGCAGGGGCGTGATAGCGATAAACCTCAAGGAAAGCGACATGGTCAAGCAGATGATGCAGTGCCGTACCAAGGACCTGCTTATACTGTTCACAGACCGCGGCAGGGCGTATTGGTGCAAGGCATACAGCCTGCCGCAGGGAGACAGATATTCCTCAGGCAAGCCCCTGGTCAATGTGATTGAAGGCCTCGGCCAGGAAAAGGTTGAAAAGATACTCAAGGCAAGCGACATAGAAAACAGGTTTATAGTATTTCTCACAAAGAACGGCCTAATTAAGCGCGTCCGCGGTGCAAAATTCATGAACCAACGGTCCACAGGGGTCAAAGCTATACCGCTTAATGAATCGGATTCGATATCGGATATATGCGTATCTGATGGAAAATCAGAAATATTCATATCAACTAAAAAGGGCAAGTCGATAAGATTCATGGAGACTGACGTAAGGCCCATGTCAAGAGCCGCGCACGGCGTAAGAGGCATCCGCCTAAAGAAAGATGACTCTGCAGTCAGCATCATAGCAGCCGCTTCTACTGATGGGGATATGATACTGTCGGTGAGCAGCGACGGTTACGGCAAGATAACAGAATTGGGACGCTACAGGCTTCAGAAGCGCGGCGGCTCCGGTGTACTAAACATGAAGTTGAAGAGCACAGGCAGCCAAATCGTAAAATCAGTAAAGGCTGGGCCGGAATCTGTTGCAACGCTTCTGAGCTCTGACGGTATATCTATACAATTCAGCATAAAATCTGTAAGGGTCACTGGAAGGGCAGCCTCTGGAGTAAGGCTCATGAGGCTTACAAGCCCTGCTACCGTCGTTGACGTCCAGTGTTCCGACCTGCCTGTTTCCAACGAGGCAGCGCAGAACCAAGAACCTATATAGATTTTTCCATGGCATTTGAATTGGTTGGATGATAATAGTACTGGCCATAGGGAAACCCAAATACGAGAGCATGGTTGATATCTGCCTTACTGCGCGCGCCTTCGGGGCTTCCTCCGTAGTGCTGACCTCATCCTCCAATGAAATGAACTCCAAGCTCAAGCGTTTCTGCTATTCCGTGTCGAACAAATGGGGCGGCAGTTTCTCAGTCCAATTCATTTCGAATTGGAAAAGCTACATCAGCTCAAAGACCAACTACAAGACCGTATATCTCACCAGATACGGAATTCCAATCCAAAAGCAACAATACTCTATACGCTCATACAAGAATATCCTTCTTATAATCTCTACGGACAAGGAAAGGCCTGAGCTGAACAAAACATCCGATTTTAACATAAGCATAACTGTCCAGCCCCACTCATCAATAGCTGCAATGGCAATATTCCTTAATATGTATTATGCAGGGCGGGAGCTTTCCCTGAATTTCAGCAAGGCACAGTACAAGGTTGTCCCAAGCCAGCACGACTCTATACTAAAGGAGCGCTAAATCGACCAGTATCTCCTGTTCTTAATGAACTGCCTCTGTGTTTCCAAAACCTCAAGGTAGAATGATTTGTCTGTCGTTTTAAGCATCCTGAGTACACGTGCGGCGCCTGCCTTTCCAATGCCGTATGTCTCAAGAGTGAAAGCTGCCCTCCACCCAAATTCACTCACCAGACTGGCAACAGCCATCATATCGACAAGCCTGCGCTTCTCTGATGCAGAAAGCCTTCTTCCGGCAGACCTCTTTTTTATTATATCTGCATCACCTTCCTGCGCTAAGCTTAGCATTGGACTGCCGCAGCTAGGACATTTTAACTTCGTGTGTGTATCTTTTAGTTCAGATACCTTTCTTGTGAAGACAAAGCCGCAGTACGTGCATATCATGTCCGCGCTCTTGTGCATCACGTACTCTGCAAAAGACGCCACTATCTCATCATCAGGTGCAACAGGGAGCATGAGCTCGCTTGAGTAATATGCAGAATTTATTACGTTGTCTGCCAGCGGGCTTAGGGAATGTCCGTTTATGTCCTTGAACTTAATCTCGCCAGAACCAACCCGTTCAACGAAACTCTTCAACGTGGGAAGATCGAAATAATTGTTCATGAGCTCCCTGACAGTCTCATTGTAAACAGGCGTTCCTCTGAATATGTGCATCAGCCTTCTCGCCATGCTTTTCCCTACATTTGCGTCCTTGTCAAGCACTCCGAAAAACTTTGCTATTGCGGAAAATCTGTAAAGGAAAAGTTCGCTTCTCTCTATTGCATTAAGCAGCGTCGTCTCAAGCATGTCTGGCTTAAGCAATCTTATTATGCTGGCAATGTCGAATCCTGGTGGCAATTCAAAAAGCACCATATACGGAGAAGCCCGCGAATTTATACTGTGGCCAAGTTTTGCTGCTGCAAAATACGATATTATCCTACCGAGCGCTTCGTTAGCGAGAGTTCCAAGTCTCACGTGTAATACTGTATACTCTCCAACGTTTTCTATATATGCAGTATTCTCATCCAACGCAAAAGCCCTATTTTGCGCATCTATGAAGGAGGACACCGGCGCAATCTTTCCGGTAAACATTCCGCGGTCCAACTCTTTACCAGAAAAAAGCTTGTATACCCTCCCGGCAACCTTCCTGTCGACTGGTATGTCCTCCCCACTCCAATCAGGCACGGCGGCATCGCTGTCGGACGACGGCTCGGCATTGATTGTGTCCTCTTCTATGCTTAGTACCTTCCACGGCAAGCCTTTTGTAATAAACGTTACTCCCTCATCAAGATAGCTTGTGACAAACTGTTCGTCGAGGAATGATACTATCCTGTTGTCTATTACGCTTCTTACATTGAATTTTTTCTTGTCTGATATGAAACTCAGGTGGTCATAATAGAACATTCGCGTCATGGGCGTTGCACTTACGTATTCCGAGTCCTTTACAATGAGCCTTCTACTTACCATGAAATCTATCAGTTCCCCAATGTTTTTGCTTACAGCATCAAATATGTTTGATCTTCCAATTATCCTCGATATGTCCCCAACTGTGGATCTGCCTCCGGAGTCTAAAACAATGCCGCATACCTGCTGCATCATTACGTCAAGCGCGTTTTTCTGTGGGCTGAAGCTCTCAAAATCATATCCTTTAAGATTGTTTATTATTGATACGGATTCTACTGCTTCAAGAGGATTAGCCGGAATTATGACACCTTCCGCGGTTAGGAGTTCTCCATGGCCGCTTCTGCCCACCCTCTGCATCAGGCGTATTGCCTGTCTTGGGGACCCGTATTGCACTACCAGATCAATGCTGCCTATGTCTATTCCAAGCTCCAAAGAACTCGTGGCAACGACGCCCTTGACTTTTCCACTTTTGAAGTCTTCCTCCAGCCTTATGCGTTCTTCCTTATTTAAAGAACCGTGGTGCACCCCAATACCGCCAAGACTGTGATCCTTGTCCAACTCCTTAAGTTTGCTCCCAAGAGCCTCTACAACATGCCTTGTGTTTCCAAAGATGAGCACGGACTTGTGCTTCATTATGTACTCTGCAAGTATCTCCATCTTTCCATTAGACCCGATCGCGTCCTTCTCCTTGGTATCCGCCAGCGATCTTACATCTATCTTTATATCTACGCTCTTTCTTGAGCTGTTTTCTATCTGCTCGCATCCCTTAGTTCCTGAAAAGAATGACATTATGGCTTCAGCATTCCCTACTGTGGCACTCAAGGCTATCCTCTGATATCCTGGAGAAATTTCCTCAAGCCTCTCCAGCGCGATTGAGAGCTGGGCACCACGTTTGTTATGGTACAGCTCATGAGCTTCATCTATAACAACTGCTGCCAGGTTTTTCATTTGAGATCTCATGGATTTTGCTGGCAGTATGCTCTGTAGCGTTTCAGGGGTTGTAACTAACAGCTCTGGTGCCTTCCTGGCCTGGCGTGCTCTCTCAGAAGGGCTTGTATCGCCATGTCTTGCGCCCGCCCTGAATCCCAGTGTGCCAGCTATATCCTCAAGCCTGCGTACAATATCCCTATTTAAGGACCTCAGAGGGGTTACGTATAGTATACGGATTCCACTACCCTCTGTTTCTGAAATTCTCTTGAATAACGGCAAAACTGCAGCTTCTGTTTTTCCAGACCCTGTAGGCGCTGTTATGAGGAAATTGCCTCCAGCTTCAAGTTTTTCAAAACTCAATTTTTGTATGGCCGTAAGTTTGCCATGTTTTTCAATAAATCTAGAATATACTTTTTCCATAATGCTGCCTATTTCCTGAAGAGCCTCAAGCCTACAAAATACGATGCAATTACTATAAGTACTCCAATTACAACCGCAATATAGAGAATACTGCTGGGCACACTCACATAAATGTTATTGCCTGCCGAGTCATTGAAGGCGAAATACATTCCGTCATGTTGTATTGTGCCCTCAACAAATCCGAAGGGAACATTTTTCAGCCCAAGCTCCCCAGATTCGTTCAGCGGAACTGTGATGCGCGTTCCATTACTAAATGTCAAGTCAGCTATTCCGGTTGCCGGAGTTCCGAAGTAGCTCCTAACATAGATGGAAATGTTGTAAACAGGAAGATCGAAGTAGAACTCCCCGCTTCCTGTAACGTTGATTGTACTGGAAATGCTTAGTTTCGAATTCTTGTATAGCGCGTAATCCACACGGTGCTTACCAAATGTGAGATAAGGGCTTGTGTTGTAAAACTTATTATCAATTTCAAAGCCTGTTACGTTTATCTCTGAACCATATCCGTCAAGCGCTTCAAGTTTGATTCTGTACGCCCTTTCGAAAATAGCATGCAGATTAACTGGGCGGGTAACATTGAGTCGCACATTACTTGTATAATACACGCCGCTCCATGAAATGAACTTATAAACATCGTTTCCTGCATGGTAATATTGCGGGGCAGATATGTTCGCCACAGCACCAGCAGAGTACCAACCAGACCCGCTTGAATTTCCATATTCGCTTGTAACGTTCACAAGGTACTGTGAGCCCCAGTTGGCGCTTTCGTCAATTGGACCATCAACCCTTAGACTAAAGCTGGTGTCGTTTCCAGTATACGATCCACTCCCTTTTCCCGTCCATCCTAATAACACCTCCCTTTCTGTCCTGTTTATGTATATGTATGGTTTGTACGATATGTTCGCCACAGCACCAGCAGAGTACCAACCAGACCCGCTTGAATTTCCATATTCGCTTGTAACGTTCACAAGGTACTGCACTCCCCATTCCGCTGTCTCGCTCACATTGCCGTAAATTTCTAAATTAAAGCTGGTGTCGTTTCCAGTATACGATCCACTCCCCTCTCCAGACCATCCCAGGAATATGGCCCTTGCTGTATCGTTTATGTAAAAAATTTCTGGTGCAGATATTACGATTTTAGAAAATAATGTATACGCGTTGTGCGAGGTAAGGTTTGCATATCTAGAATTTATTGATACTGTGGCAGATTTATTCCAAAGCAAGCCCTGTGTGTTTGGTATCCCGGACCCCACTCTAAAATAATCAGCATATGGTGCAACCTCGCTTATATTGTATGGGTTGCTTAGCGTAGTTGCACTTCCCTTTCCATATCCCTTATAAGAATAAGCCTTTGCAACATCCGAAAAGGAACCATTCTTTAGTACTCTTAAATCCTTAAATGCGACTGGGATCATATATGATTTGTTATCAAAAGCACCGGCATATTCACCAAAAGCAGTAACCGGATTCGCCCCAGACGTTCCTGTACCTAATTTAATCTTACCTATGACATTTCCATTAAATAGGAAATACCATTCGTTCCCTTCCGAATAAAATGTGTAGTTATTGTAGCTTCCGTTTTGTCCGGCAGAATCATTTGTTCCTATAAATCCAAGGAAAGAGTCGCCCGAGTAACCGCTCGGAAAGTACTCCCAAAACCACGCAGGGACTCCTCTTGAAAGGTATACTCTGGCGCTGCACCCCGAAAGCGTGCAGTCGGTAGGGTAATATCCGCTTCTATTATTCATCTCATAGCCCTCCTGCACGAATGCACCATTGGATAAATCTTCTCCTACCCAAAAAGCCATGGACCCATAGCTTATGTTTTGTGGATAAACGGTTTGTATATAAACGCTGGTACCGTTGTTGAACGCAGCAGAATTGGCGGCTCTTGCTCCTGTCTGAAACCAATAACTCCGGCTGCTTTGCGACACCGATATTGGCGCTACAACAAGCAGGAACAGAATGGCGATTCCAAGCATTTCAAGCTTTTTCATACTCCATACCCATCTCATTTAGCTTTTTTATAATTGAGTTCCTTGCCTCTGCATTTATGCTTTTCCATTCTATAACCGCTGCCGAAGGCTTTGGGAATGACCTTTGAAATGCCTGCTCCAGCATTTCTACTTCGGAGCAATAGTATTTTGGCATTATATGCGCAAATGCGTACCCCTTCGAAAGCGCCAGCCGCGTGAATTTCTCAGAATAATGCTGCCCTCCTATTCCCACGACAACCTTTTCATGGTAATCGTCAGCATCAAGAATCCTATACGCGTAATCGGCCAGCATTTCGGCTTTGTTCTTCTTCATTTTTGCACTCTCCCCTCCTCCAAATTCCACGAACAGCGAAGGCGTATTCAACAAAGGTCCGTGATGCGTCGCCTCGTAGACAAAGTTTGACCCTCCTCTTTCCGAATTACCTATTATCCTTGCAAGTTTTAGCATGTGCAACGGAGCTGCCACGCTCAGTGATCTGCCTTTGCCCCCCAACGAAGCCTCGCTTATCCAATTTCCCTCTGCGTGGACTGTGAACGATTCAACGCCCTTCGCACTCGAGTGTGCACTCAAGAAAATTATACACTCTACGTTTTTCATATCGTCGAGGAATTCTGAGCCTATGTTACTCATCTTGTTTTCCGCAAGCAAGCTTCTTTTTGAAACGTATGTCAGTGCCTCTTCAAAACGCTCTCCGGCCGAAAAGTCGCCCATCTTTTTTAATGCTTCTCCTGCCCAAAGGGATACCTGGTCTTTCTGAGAGTATGCAAAAAGAATCATAAAGTAATTTATATCAAAAGATTAAAAAAAATGTATAATGCGGAACTTTACAAGGAAGTACGAAGACTTCACCTGTTTAAACTGTGGCGCAAAAGTAAAGGGCAATGGCTACACCGACCACTGTCCAGTATGCCTGTACAGTCTGCATGTGGACATAAATCCTGGAGACAGGCAGTCCGAATGCATGGGCGTAATGTTGCCCGTACGCAGGATATACATGCGCACCTATACTGAACTTGTATATCGGTGCAGGAAATGCCTCATCGAAAAGAAAGTCAGGTGCTCACAAGAAGATTCAGAAAGCGCCATAATTTCTGTTCCTTCAAGGTAATGCAGCAACAGTATATAAGTTTTTATTCTTATTAATAATTGGTCAGTCGATGCTCTATGATTATATCGCAGCAGCGCTGTTCATACTATTCGGTCTATTCGTGCCTTTCTCCTTTCTTCTTACTTCAAAGCTCTTGCGTGTAAAAACTTCTGGCAATCTTGTAAAGAATTCACCGTACGAAAGCGGAGAAAAGAGCATAGGCAGCAGCAGGGATCTCGACAACGAATATCTTCCATATTTCGCACTTTTCCTCCCATTTGAGATAATTGCAGTATACATAATTTTCTGGGCCCCTACGGCACGAATAGGCTCCCAGAGCTCGGCTCTTGGATCAATGGGGATTCTTGTTCTAAGCGCCACCCTGGCTCTTATAGGGTATAAAATTATAAGTGGTAAGAATGTCTGAACGCCCATATACAGACGAGGAGTTATTCAATGCGGAGAAGGAGATGACAGAGATAACGCAAAACTCACTCAAGAAGTACAAGCAGACACCCAGCGTCATGTTCACAAAGCTGGAAGATGCCATAAAGGCGTTCTCAAAGGATCTGGTGCGCTGGAGCAGGGCAAATTCCATGTGGCCTCTGCAATTCGGGCTTGCATGCTGTGCTATGGAACTAATGGATTTTGGGTCATCACGGATAGACGCTGAGAGGAAAGGCTATCTTCTCTTCCGTGGAACCCCGCGGCAGTGCGATGTAATGATAGTTGCAGGGTGGGTAACAAAGTCAATGGTCCCACGTGTAAAAAGGCTCTATGAGCAGATGGCAAGCCCAAAATATGTGGTTGCATTCGGAGAATGCGCCACTTCTGGAGGCCCATGGTATGAAAGCTACAACATAATGAAAGGGATAGACCAGGTGCTCCCAGTTGACGTCTATGCGATAGGCTGCCCTCCAAAGCCCGAAAACCTTTTTGGGGCCCTTATGAAGCTGCAGGACAAAGTAGGTGGTAAAGTTGCAGGAGATACAGAAAGAAGCCTTACTGAAAACATTAGAAGAGCTGAAATCTAAAGGTTATGGCTATCTTAAGTACATAACCGCAGTGGACGCTCCTGACCACATGGAAGTAGTGTATTTGCTTGCCAACATTGAATCGAATGCGGATGAGATTGTTAAGGTTTCCATCAAAAAATCTGGCAGCGAAATGCCATCAGTCGAATCAGTGATGCATCTTTTCCCTGCAGCTGACTGGTACGAGCGCGAGATATCGGAAATGTTTGGCATAAAGATAGAGGGCAGAAAAACGCGCCGCCTTCTTTTGGAGGAATGGAACGGCGATGGATTTCCGCTTTTGAAAAGCTTCGAATGGGGCAAGGAGTACCACAAACGGTGAAACCATGCCAAACATGCGCATAAACATAGGTCCTATACACCCAAGCACACACGGAGTCCTGCGTGTAGTTGCATATGTCAATGGAGACACGATTGACAGCGTTGAGCCGCACATAGGATTCCTCCACCGTGGCGTAGAAAAGCTAATGGAGACAAGGATGTACATGCAAAACCCTTCCTATACTGAGAAACTCGATTACGTCGCTCCAATGGGCTGGGATGAACTTTATGTGAGTTCTGTCGAGAAAGCTACTGGAGCAACTGTGCTGGAAAATGCACAGTACGCTAGGGTTATACTTTTGGAATTTCAACGGATAGCAAGCCACCTTCTGTGGCTTGGCACCTTTGCCAACGATCTTGGGCAGATGTTCACTATATTCATGTGGGCATTCAGGGAGAGGGCCAAGGTGATAAAGTTCCTTGAGGATGTATCCGGGAGCAGGATGTTCTATGTAAATATGCGCATAGGTGGCTTAAACGGAGAATTGCCGGAAGACTTCAAAGAGCGCGCATATTCGCTGCTAGACTATCTCGGTGAACAGATACCGAAATATAAGAGCCTGCTTGACAACAACAACTTCTTCGTTTCAAGAACCAAAGGCATCGGAGTCCTGTCAAAAGAAGATGCAATAGCATACGGTGCATCAGGGCCAGTCCTACGGGCTTCGGGAGTCGGATATGATGTCAGAAAGTCCTCACCATACTATATATACGATAAGTTGAAGTTCAAAGTTCCACTCGGCACTCATGGCGACGCGTATGATCGCTACAGAGTAAGGTACGACGAGATGCTGGAAAGCATAAAGATAATAAAGCAAGCACTTGATTTAATGCCTGGAGGGAGCGTGGCAGGCGCGAAGATAAAACTCATCGGGCAGCCTGCAAAGCCGGATACTGTAATAATTTCGCGCGAGCTTCCCAGGGGAGAAGGCATCATATACCTGGTGCCAGACAAGCAGAAGCCGTACAGGATAGGAATGCGCAGCCCCGCGTACATAAACCTATCTTTGCTGCCCAAGCTTGCAAAGGGAGCCAAGTTTGCTGACCTATTCTCTATAATAGGCAGCCTTGACGTTGTTTTTGCAGAGATAGACAGATGATTAAGTGATTTGATGGAAGAAAGTAAAGTCGAGAAACTGACAAGGGATTACCAGTCTGCGCAGGAGAAGCTTCAATCGCTTGCTTTGCAAAGAGCCCAGTTCCAGCAGCAGAAAAGCGAGCTTACTGAGGCGCAAAAAAGAGTAAAATCAGCCGAAGGCAAGATATACTATCAGGTTGGCGGAGCCATAGTCGAAACGAAGAAGGACGATGCGCTCAAGGATATAAACGAGAAGCTCGAATCCGTCGATATGCGCTTAACCATAATCAATAAGCAGTATGGCGAAGCCTCCTCGCAGGAGCAGAAGCTGCGCGAGGAGCTGAGAAAGCTACTGGAGCCAAACAGCGGTGCATAAATGATCAAGCTAAGCATTGACGAAATGGTGTCTGAACTCAATGCTTTGGCATCAAAGAAAGTGTGCATAACTTTCCATTCTGTTGGAGATACGGATTCTGTATCGTCCGCATTTGGCATAGCTTCTATTTTGAAGAATGCCACTATAGCTACGCCAGATTATATAACCTCAAATTCCAAGAAGATATTAGAGCTGTTTGGTTACGATCCGTCCTCGATATCAACAAGCATCGGAAAGGATCTCGATGCCATAATACTGGTAGATGTGAATAACTACGAAGATTGCGGTTCGTTCTCAGACATTTTGAAAAGCTATGGGAGAAAAGTCCTCGTTATAGACCACCATGCGCCAAACAACTCCCAGATACGCGGCTATAATGACGAAAATTACAATTCTGCCGCAAGCATAGTATATGCAATACTCAAAAAGCTCAACCACCCAATCAACCCCAATCTCGCATCCCTCCTCGCTGCAGGGATAATATCCGACTCCGCAGAATTCAAGAATTCAATGCCAGATACATTCATACAACTCGGCGAGCTGCTCAAGCTTGCCAGAACCGACTATATGAATATTCTGGTGCAGATATCTCCTGTTGGGGACGTCAATGGGAGGCACGCTACATTTGTTGATATACAGGAATCTCATGCCGAAGTCTACAACAATCTCTTGGTGGTGCGAGGCAAAGCGCATTCACACTCAAATTTAGCGGCAGACAACGCCATAAAATGCGGCGTCGATCTTGCGCTCTTCCACTCGTTTAACGATTCTGAGGTATCGTTTTCGTCAAGACTGAGGCCTACGCTAGATTCGAAATACGGGATACACCTTGGAAGAATATCACAAAAGCTTGCATACCTGATAGGAGGCACAGGGGGCGGTCATCCATGCGCAGCTGGCGCATTCGGCAATAAGGAGGAAGCATGGTCTATATTCGAAGAAACGTTCTTGAACGAGGTTCTTAAACTGGTTGGTGGTCAGTAAATGAAAATCGCAATAGTTTCTGATCTTCATATAGGCTACGAGCGTTTCCGCCAAGATGCGCTTCGCCAGGCAAGAATGGCTTTGGAGAAGGCGGTACAGGTTGCAGACGCGATACTGATTCCCGGTGACATATTCGACAAGCGAGCCCCAAAACCTGACGTAATAGCAGATGCAATAAACCTTTTCAGGGACTTGAGAGACTTAAATAAACTCGGATCTGAGATAGCTGAATTCCGCGGGCCAGGCAGTATATACACCAAGTTTCCAATAATTGCAGTTCCAGGGACGCATGAAAGAACTGCCGCAGGGAAGGAGAACCCCCTGGCGCTTCTTTCGCTCGCAGGCTTGCTGGCGGACACGAGCGAATCAACCACAGTAATAAAGAAGAGAAGCGAAAAGGTTGCGGTTTTTGGCCTTGGGGGCGTGCCCGAGGAACAAGTCAAGAGCGAGCTGCAGCGCCTTTCTCCATTACCCTTTCCTGGTGCGTTTAACATATTCATGTTTCATCAGTCCATATACGAAATTCTTCCATTCAACGACTCTTTCATACACTATGACGACCTGCCGGAAGGCTTTGACCTTTATGTATGCGGGCACATACACAACCGCATAGAAACAACGGTCCATGGGAAGCCATTCCTGATACCTGGAAGCACAGTATTGACACAGCTCAAGGATAAGGAGCAGGGAAAGAAGGGATTCATAGTTTTCGATACAGAAACGCTCGCTTGGGAGTTCATAGAGATAGACTCCAGAAATTTTGTCCTTGAGACAGTGGAAGCAGAAGGCGCAACCGCATCTAAGGTAGCATCCTCAATAAGAAGTGCAATAGAAAAGGCTGTCGACTCCTACGACAATCCCGTCGTGCGCGTAGTTGTGAGCGGGACGCTCGAGAAGGGCTCTGAAGCTTCAGACATAGCGCTTCAGAAATTGGTGTCCGAATTTTCAGGCAGGGCAGAAATAGAGATAGACCTATCAAAGCTGGAAAGCGAAGGTCTTGGCGAACGTATAGACCAGATACGCGCAGGAAAGCTAGGCAACATGTCTATAAAGGAGATGGGCATGGCCTTGCTGCTAGACAGGCTAAAGGCGGAGGGATATTCCGGCAGAATAGACCCACAGACGCTTTTTTCGATACTGTCAGAATCAAAGAAAGAGGAGGCCATCAAGGCCGTACTCGAACTTCTTGAAAAGGAAAAATGAGTCAAAGAGCCTTTATTCCAAGGGCCTTTGCCACTGCCTCCCTATTCTTGACGTCTACAGTCTCGCCAAGAAGCTCAAGGTGGGCGGTGTTGCATCTCCTTTCCTTCTTGTGCCTTGTTGCCGTCAATATCTGTACGTAGCCTTTTCCTTCAATCTTTGTTATTACTGCTCTGCTCCCTGCATCTCTCCCCAATTTCTTTATACACAGTCTTCCCGGTTCCAGTAACATTCTAATCACCTAAAACATTATCGTTGTCCCTGCCTATGGAGAGAAGCAGGACCTGCTCCGTCTCCTCCTTCAGAGTCATCTTTTCAGTATTAATTACAATGTCAAATATACTTCTATCCTTTATATCTATTCCGTAAACCTTCATGAAATGTTCTGCAGTAAGCCCGTCTATTTTGCTAACAGTATCAATCTCGGAATCTATGTCCTTGTTTTTCGTGAGTGCAGCGCGTCTTCTTGCCCTTTCCTGCAATCCGCAATCAAGCCATACCCTCACTGTAGCATTCTTTATCAACCATGGCGACAGTCTTGTAGTGGCAACAAAGTTGCTTCCTTTTGCCTCGCTCTCCGCCCTGCCATCAAATTCCTTGGCGTGGGCAGTATCTCCTTCAGAAACGAGCCTTTCCAGCAGCCCTATCAGCCTAGTGTCATCGTTGCCTACAGCGGATTTGTAGCTCATATTTATGTGCTTTATGCCAAGTTTCGAGGCGATGGCGCTTCCCAAAGCGCTTTTTCCAGAAGAGGTATAGCCGCTTATGCAGATTCCTATCATCCTATCAGTGCGCTACCAGTTGCAGCACGTATTTCCGCTGCCTAATTCCGACATCGTCAAGCTTCATGTCTCCCTGCTCGACTCTGCTCCCAAGTGTAACTACCGTAGCTGCGCAAGAAGCGCAAAGTACTCCACCAAACAGCCTCGAATTGGTCCTCCTGCTCTTTCCTCCCTTCTGGCTTATTCCGTTGAGTTCTGAGCCACATATTGCACAGTGCGGCATGGAATTCTTGCCTCTCCTGTAGTGGACAACATTCCTGCCCTTTATGGTGACCCTTCTGACTGATTTTGAACTGCCAGACCTATGCATTGGTTTTGTCAATTAAAGCACCGATTGCGTTTATCTATTAATAGGATAAGCTATTTAGTCTTTCTCATAATTGGAGAAGACCTCGTTGCTGTTCTGCATGGCCTGCTCCAGCTTCGTCTTCTTTCTGTCATACGCCATTATGACACCTGCAGACACCAATCCCGATAGGAAAACAACCGCGAAAAACAGGCTCTTGTAGTTGAGCCCCGACACGATGAACGTGACTGTCTCCTTAGATATGCTGCCGAACATGGCAGGCATGAGAACGTAGTAAAGAAGGAAGAAGATTGGTATTATTATGAGCGTTGACTTCATCTGCATCTTCATGCTCTCGGTCATCATCGGCATAAGCTCCTTCTGCTTTGCCGCTATCTCCTCCTGCGGCCTCTTGTTCTTTACCATATCATTCAGTATGGCCGTGTGCTTCTTCATCTTAGCTTGCGCATCCCTCATCCTCTTGGGATCCGATATCTTTCTCTGTGCAAATATCGAAAACGAGGTGTACGCCAGCGCTATCGCTATTATTATGAGTTCGGTACCGAAAGGCATTGGCACAGTAGCTACCATCTAATCCCTGAATATCTCTTCGAGCACCTTGTTGAAAGCACTCGAACTCTCAATAAGCATGCCCTGTCTGTTCCTAATTAGGTATAATGAAATATTTAAATATGAGCTATAGAACGAAAGCGTCGCTATATTGATGTCGCGCTGCACGTCGAGCATCTCCTTACCGTCATTCTCCCTGTGCCTGTTCGTATCAAGAGCCCTCCTGAGGAGTATCTCATCCGACCCGGCATCTATGTACACTATAGCCTTAAGCCATTTCGCGCTTCCTATGATCGAGAACGGCAGCCCCGTAAGAAACTTGCCCTCGCTTTCGACAGTCGCATGGGTGTCTATGACCAGCTTGCCTTCCATTCTACCTATCGCTGCAAAGGCCTCCTCCCTAAGCCTGTCTATCTTTTCCTTGTCAAGCTTGCGTATTTCGTCCCGGTCCTTAACATATCCTAGCTTTACCGCAAAGTCCTTCATAAGGTTACCTACGTTGACCAGCTTGCAGCCTTTCAGGTCTGCAGCAGCAAGTAGCGTAGTCTTGCCTGCTCCGGGAGAACCAGTCACTATGATGCCTTTCATAAGAATAAGCTTGCATTCAAGCAATAAAAATCTAACTAAGGATAAGCGGAGAGGGATGGATTACTCCATCTCGCCTCCTGGAGGCATGCCCCCCATTCCTCCTCCAGGGCCTCCCTTTGCCCTGGCGCTTATCATGTCGTCTATCCTTAGGATTATCTCCGCAGCCTCGCTGGCGCTGTATATCGCCTGCATCTTCACCCTCATAGGCTCAAAGATCCCCTGCTTTGCCATGTCGCTTATGCTGTTCTTGTATATGTCTATTCCGTACGACATTCCGTCCTTGGTCCTGTGCTTGTTCCTGAGTTGCACCAGCGTGTCTATTGCATCCATGCCCGCGCTTTCCGCCAGCGTCTTTGGTATTATCTCGAGAGCGTCAGCGAACTTCTGTATCGCAAGCTGCTCTCTGCCGCCTACGCTGTTGGAATAGTTTCTTATCTCATTGGCTATCTCGGTCTCTATGCTGCCGCCTCCGGAGACATACTTGCCATCTTCCACAACGCTCGTTATGGCGCCTATCACGTCAACAAGCGACCTTTCGACCTCGTCGACCACCTGCTGCGTGCCGCCCCTTATGAAGAGCGTTACGCTCTTCGGGTTCTTGCAGTTTTCTATGAAAACCATCTGTTCTCCTGCAACTTTGCGCTCCTCGGCGAGCCCAGCAAATCCGAGATCCTGTTCCTCAAGATCGTCAAGGCTTGTGATTATCTTGGCACCAGTCGCCTTCGCTATCTTCTCGATGTCGCTTTTCTTCACCCTCCTTATAGCGGCTATCCCGGCCTTGGAAAGGTAGTGCTGTGCAACGTCGTCGATGCCCTTCTGCGTAACAACGAAGTTGGCCTTGCTTCTCCTTATCTTCTCAACCATCTCTTTGAGCATGTGCTCTTCCTGCTGCAGGAATGCCTGCATCTGCTCTGGCGATGTTATCTCTATCTTGGCGTCTGTCTCGGTCTTTTCTATCTCGAGAGCAACATCAAGCAGAGCTATTTTTGCGTTCTTGGTGCTCTTCGGCATTCCCGGGTGGGCAATCTCCTTGTCGACCAGCACTCCGCTTATGAGCTGCGTGTCTGCTATAGTTCCGCCTGTCTTCTTCTCTATTTTTATGTAGTCCTTGTCCACTATGGCCTTTCCTGCCGAATTCTTGTCCACTACCTGCTTCACAGACTTTATTACAAGCTTGGACAAGTATGCCTTTACTGATTCGTCACCAACGTTCTTGGATCCCATCGAAACGCCTGCTATCTTCTGTAGCAGCGTCTCGTCTGATATGTTAACCTCCTTTGCGCTTTTCTTGAGTATCTCCTCGGCTTTCTGCGCTGCGATTTTATAACCCTTAATCACTGTTGTCGGGTGCACTCCCTGCTCAAGCAGCTCTCCTGCGCCTTTCAGCAGTTCCCCTGCCATAACTACGACAGTAGTAGTTCCGTCTCCGACCTCCCTGTCCTGGGTCTTCGCGATGTCTACCATGATCTTTGCCACTGGGTGCTCTACGTTCATCTCCTCCAGTATCGTCGCACCGTCATTGGTTATGACTATGTCGCCTAGATCGCTTACCATCATTTTGTCCATGCCTTTTGGACCTAGCGTCGTCTTTACTGCATTAGCTACTGCTATTCCTACTGCTATGTTCGTCCTCTGTGCATCTCTTCCAAGAAGCCTTGTGGATCCCTCTGGAAGCACAAGATACTGTGGTCCTAATTGATTTTCAGCCATTTTATCACCTAAATATAAGAATCGAGTTGCATATGCATATTTCATATATATATGCTTATACATTAAGTTATACTTGTAAAAGTATAAATACCTTTCCTCACAACTGCAAGAGCTTATCCGCGATTGAAGCATAAAGCGCCGCTAACTCCTTCTCACTACGGACAGGCACCTCTCCTCTATCTGCATAGTCCGCAAGTTTCTTCTCGTAAGGCACCACCCCCATTACCTCTGTACCCAATTCTTTTGCAACCATTTCGACGTTAACGTTTGGAAGTTCTACCATGTTGCCTATTACTCCGAGCACCGGTACGCTGAGCATCTTTGCCATAAGGCCAGACTTTATGGTGTTCACTGCCGCAATTCTCTGCCCTGTAGTCACAACAACAAACCCATCGAGACCCAGCACCTGCATTATTGTCAGCGGCGCGTCTGAAGTTCCTGGAGGCAGATCTATTATCAAGAAATCGAGCTCCCCCCATTCGGTGTTCTCGAAGAAATCATACAGCATTTTCACTATTATCGGCCCCCTCCATATAATCGGGGCTTTTCTGTCATCTACAAGCATTGCTGTTGAAGCTACCTTTATGCCGTCCTTGAGCACCGGCTTGAGCGGCAGTTCCGCCGCACCCATCCTTTCTGTAGCGCCTATGAACATAGGCAGATTGGGACAGTCTATGTCAGCATCAAGCAGCCCAACCTTTAGCCCTTTTGCTGCGAGAGCATAAGCGAGATTCACCGCTGTTGTCGTCTTTCCTACGCCCCCCTTCGCGCTATAAACTCCTATCTTCTTTTTGATTCCTGCAAGTGACCGCCTTACCGCCTCCTTATGCTGCATGACAAGCGAAAAAGAAGGATGCATGTTTCCACTTGGCTGCCTTTTTTCATCTTCCATGCGTGTATTTAGTTGCCAAAAACCTTAATACGTTGCGCAGGGCAGGTGCGACGTCGATAAACCGGGCGTCAATGCAAAGGGATTTATAGTTTTTCCCGATTTAAACTATTATCTGCATTCTTTGAAGGTGTATGAATGAAAATAAGTGAATTGAAGGCTGGCGCTACAAACGTAACGATACAGGCAAAAGTGGTAAGCAAAGACGATCCAAGGGAAGTGGTCACGAAATACGGCAAAAGGCTGAGCGTCGCGAACATAAAGCTGCAGGACGACACTGGCAGCATACAAATGTCCCTCTGGGGCAACGACATAAACACAGTAGACATAGGCGACACGATAGAGATAGCCAACGGATATGTAAACGAATTCAGGGGCACGCCACAGCTCTCAACCGGCAAATACGGAAAGATAAAAGTCGTAGAGAAGGGCGAAGGAGGCTCTTCAGAGATGCCGGTAGAGGAAAGTTCCGATTACTCCGAGGAAAGCGACGATTCCGACATGGAAGTTTGATTTTTCCGCTTTGATTTGTTTTGCGGCTTCTTTTTCCAGTACCTGAACGTATAGAAAAGGAATAGCATACCAACCAATACTCCGAACCATAGCGAGGCTATTCTCGTCATTATTGTTGCTGCAGAACTGTAAGCAGCTCCGAGCCCGAACGAGCTTCCGATTAGCGCCACAAGAGCACCGTCAGTAACCCCTATGTTGCCAGGAAGACTTGAAATCATGCCGAATATTTGCGATGTGGAGAAGATAAACACGCTTCCGGCAATGTGAAGCGCCCCTCCCAATGCCAATATCGAAAAGAGGAGCGCAAATGCATTAAACACCGCAGCAGGGACTGAGAGCGCTATCGAAACCCCGTATACTTTGTAGTTGTTCAGCTTGCTTTGCGATGCGAAATACTCGTCACCATACAGGGAGAACATCTCCAAAAATTTGCTCTTCTTCATCAATCTTCTTAGCAGATTGAAGAACCAGTCGTTGAGAAGGAAGGTGAAGGGCAGCACCAGCACTATGTCGATTATCAGGACATAAATGATGAGCTTGTTGAAGTAAATCGCAGATATTATGGCTATTATCGCCACGCCCAGGAAATCGGTGAATATGTCGAGCGTGACTATCGGTATTATGTTTGTAAATTTTACATCTGTCAGCCTGTTAAGGGTGTATGCCGCGAGCACCCTGCCTATCTTCCCCGGAGTTATGTTCATCGAGTACAGTGACATATACACCATGAAACTTTTTCTAAGGGGCACAGAAATTTTCAATGTCCTAAGGTAATAACTCCATTTTATGAATCTGAGCATATACCCAAAGAATACGAACACGAACGCCAGACCGAAAAGCCATAAATCCGCAGACGCTATTATCGCAACTACCTTATTTGCACCGCCAAGCCAAGCAATGACACCAAAAACTATGATGCTGAACACCAGCGAGACCGCTACGAAGCTCATCACCCTGTTGACAAGTTTCTTGTATTCGGCCTCGCTCATGCTTTTGGCATGGGTTATGGTGTACCATATTGAAGCCTGCTTTTTTTTGGAAGATTTTTTCACAAAATCAATACTTCAAAATTTTTTGGAATGCGGTTTCGTAGTCCTTTGCTATTTTTTCCCAGTCGTGCTCCCTGCGTACGAAGTCTCTTACCTTTTTTACATCATGCACAGTCCATCCTTCTGAAGAGAGCCTTTTCAAGGCCGAAACTATGCTGTTCCTGCTTCTGGGCTTTATGTAAATTGCATGCTCCTTGAGCATCTCAGGTATTCCTCCTACCTTCGAAGCTATTACTGGCACCCCAGAAGCAAGTGCCTCAAGCCCTGCCAATCCGGCAGGTTCGTAAAGCGACGGAAATACGAATGCGTCCGCCGCATTGTAGTAATAAGGCAGGTTTTTCTCCTCAATATCCGAGAGCAACGAAACGTTGGCGTGAAGGCCGCGTCTATCCGCTTCAGATTGCAGCAGTCCCTTAAGCGGGCCTTTTCCTATCATGACGAGTTCTGAATCATCGTCGATAATCCCACGCGATACTGCATCTCCGAACGCCTCCAAGAGGTACATCTGGCCCTTTTGCTGCACAAATCTTGCGGTGTTGAGTATTACTCTTGCGTCTCTATCCATGCCGAGCCTTTCTCTTGAAAGTTTCTTCCCTCTGGGCTTGAATTCATTATAATCGACGCCGTTAAGTATAACCTTGGTCCTGTGCAAATGCTTCCTCGGCACTGTCGTTCTGGCCGCGTCCTTTGAAACTGCGGTTATCAGGTCAGACATTCCTATAAGCCTGCTGCCCCACGTTTTGTCGAATATTAATCCGCCGCTATCTGTAAACTTATCTATGTTCTTTGGCAGCGAATTATGTATTGTTATTGCAAGTTTTGCATTTATGCTGCGTACTGCCTTTACTTCTCCTAAAAAGTACTGATACCTGTTGTTGATGTGATATATGTCAGCGCCAACCCTCTTTATCTCTTCGGTTATCCCATTCATTTTGAGAAATGGCATCGGCAGACCCTGTATGTCAAGGTATCTGGTGTTTAGCCTTACTACTTTTATCCCATTTACGTTGTCAACCTTCCTCTTTTGATTCTTTTTCAGTGATGCGCTTATCACTGTAATGTTGTGCTTTTTTGCCAGTTGCGTATAAAGGCTGTAAAGAACGCGCTCTGTGCCCCCGTTATAAGGGTAAAAGAAAGGGTTGAGCACGCATATGTCCATCTGTACACCGCACTTAGCTTTGTTCTGAAAGCAGTACCTTTATGTATGGCTGATCGCATACGCTTGCAGGCTTGAATCCTGTAGCCTCGCAAATATTTGCAGTATAAAGGTTTGCAGCTCCTATTACGTTGAGCGATGGCACCGAACTCGTATCGTTAAGATTGGAGATTATTTGGCTCCAGCTATACTTCGTTAGCAACCCCCCTATTATAGGACTTCCGATCATAACGGAGCTGTTTGCGATATCAACAAAAGGTATGCTGCCTCCGTTGTCGTACTTCGACAACAGTTTTTTCTGCAACGCGTTTGGGGTTTGCAGCGATGGATAAGTATTCAACGAAGCGTTAAACTTGTTGGTCGTAAGCTCCACCTCCTGGAAGTTCAGGAGGCTGCTAGAATAGCTAGAGTTGTAAAAAGTGAATGTCGGCGTATTTGGATAGACGTCCGAAGCGCTGGAAGTCATGTAGTGCAGTGTTGTAAAGTTGCCGAAACGCATAAGTGCGAGCACTATCCCCCATCTTGCTTCTGCGCAGAAAGGACAAAAATCAGCACCTATATAAAGGAACGTAGGCGTTCCGTTCGTTATAAACGCGGTTGTATTCTTCTCCGTTGTCATGAATCCAGCTATTGTTCCAGACCCTACCTTGTTTGCGAGCGATTCGTTATTCGCTATTGTATGAAGCTCTGAAAGAGTCTGTGTGCTAAGCTGCACATTGTCAAGGCTAGCAGAAGCGGCGCTCGTCGAGCTGCTGTCATTAAGAACTACGAGAACCACCGCAATTATTATCACTGCAGCTATCCCGATATACATGTACTTATTATTTTTTGCCAATTCTATCACTTTATAGCAATCTTAGGAAATATCTTACTAACTAGATTGTTAAAGAACTTATTAATCCGTTTTGCATATATGGATAACATGTAGTAAAGCACTATGCTGAGCACTACTCCTGCTATCACATCCGTGAAATAGTGTACTCCAAGGTAAATTCTCCCGAAAAGTATGAACAGAAGCCATACCACATACGCAATCCTGAGATATTTGTAGCCTTTAAGGAAGAACGCCAGGCCAGTAAGCACAGAAGCGTGGTTGCTCGGGAATGAGAAGGTAGATTCACAGCCTACATTGTTGATCCAGCTCAACTCGCTGACGTTGCAGGGCCTAGGCTCTCTTACTATGTTCTTTATTACGTCAGATACAACATAAAATACGATTCCTGCAACCACAAAGCTGTATGCGTTCATATCCTTCTTGTAGAAGTACATGTAAAGTACTATTGCAGGAAGTACGATGAAAAAGCTTTTAGCCAGCAGCGCCATGACATAATTAAGGCCCGGGCTCGCAAGGCTATCAGCGAGCTTGAACGCCTCTATGTTTATGCCTATATTGTAAGGCTGCAAGAATAATAGCCCTATCATTAACTGTCCCCATTCACTTTTTCATAAAGGTGCTTATATAATATAGTACGCCAGCAATCGTCTTGTTATCTTTTATGTAGTTTCTTTCCACCATGTCTCTTAACGCATCGAACTTTACTGCGGTGAACGATGACATTCCATCCCTCCTCGTGGTTTTAATTGCTTTTTTCTCCTTTGCTATATAAAAATAATCCTTTTGGGTTGTTATGTAAGGGTTCATGAACGTTTTCATCATCAATGTGTAATTGCCGAACACATAGCCTGTTTGCTCCTTTATTATGCGTTTTGCAGCCTCAACCGGAGTTTCCCCATCACGCAGTAAACCAAAAGGCAGCTCTACAGTCATCCTCTTCAATACTGGTCTGTATCTTTTCTCAATAAGGAGCGATTCGTTATCGGGCATAGCCAGTATGGTAACTGCATCCGGTGCTTTGACCCTTTCGAAGCCCATCATTTTCCTGCCTATGGGCACTTCTATGCGTTCAACTGAAAATTTATGATTTCTGTAAATGACAGTGTCTGCCATAACCCTAACCTGTCCAACTTCTTTTCTAACCTTTAAATACTTTTCTTAAGAACTATTACGAGAATGCGGGGCTGTAGCGTAACCTGGCAGCGCAGCTGGCTCCAGATGTTTAAAATTTATTGAGCCTACGGCGATGATGAGGATCTGGAATTCAGAAACATGAAGTAACCAGCTGATCCGGGTCCAAATCCCGGCGGCCCCAAATTCCGTTAAGCGCAATATTATAAGTATTGCCTATGAATTCTTAGTTATGGAGATACTGATAGCGTTGCTTCTTCTTCTCTCCTTCTCAATACTTTTGGGAAAGCTATTTGAGCGCATAGGCGTTACAGAAATAGTTGGCCAGATTCTTGCAGGCGTGATATTGGGTCCAAGTTTTCTTGGCTTTGTCATGCCATCAACGGTATTGTCCGGGATAGCCGAGGTAGCAATATTCTTCATACTGCTTTTCATAGGAATACAGATAACTACAGAAGTCCTTACCAATCACCTGAAAAGTGCGTCCTATTTCACGCTTTCATCTTTCATCATACCCTCTTTCGCAATGGCGTTTCTTGGAATATACATATTCAATGTGCCATCATCTGCTGCAATTACCGCATCAATAGCTCTCGGCGTGCCATCAATATCCATAGTTTCAGTACTTGTGTACCGTCATTCTATCATAGATCAGGAGGACGGGCTAAGGCTGCTTTCCGGAGTTATATCCGCAGATATAGTGGCGTTCGTGATATTCGCAGTTATGCTGCATAGACTAAGCCCACTTATAACAGTGGCAAGCCTTGCAGTATTTCTTGCAATCCTACTGGTAATAGACTACGAGACTAAACGTCATGGCAAGAGCTTAAGGAAAATATTCTCCAATCTAGTAAAGAGGAGGGCAGAAGAGACGCTTTTCGCACTTGTCATATTGATGGGTTTGGTGGTATCCGCAATATTCCAGATAATAGGCATAACTTATGTCCTTGGTGCGCTATTTGCTGGCATGCTAATACACAAGACAACTGTCGGCGTGCGCCCGTCTAAGATGCTAAGCAACACCTTCAGGCGCCTTAACGATAGCTTCTTCATACCTCTCTTCTTTAGCATAGCTGGGCTTTCCTTCACGTTTCCATCAATAGAATATGATGACCTCTTAATTTCCATGGTTCTAGTTGCAATATGCGTAGGCGGTACGTTAAACTATATTGCCGCAAACGACAGGTTTACCAAACTGCAGTCCAAAGATGCCGTAGGCATTTTAGGTAGCAGGGGAGCAGTAGGCATAATAATCGCATCTTTGGCTCTCCAATACGGCATAATATCGAACCAGCTCTACACTGTGGTTCTGGTGGGCACCATAACACTATCAATAATAATGCCGCTCGCTCTCACCAAAAAAAGCGAAAGGCGAGCAATAGATGAATGACTCAAAAAAAAAAAACAAGAATCTTATAAATATAGCTTTCGGTCTGATTTAAATTATTTCCTTTAAAAAATAAATGGGGTTAGTGGTGCCGGCTAGAAGTTCATATGATATAGAAGAGCAGAAGCGCGAACAGAAATACGGCAAATCCTACAAGTGGATAGCGCTTTCAAATACCACGCTAGGCGCGCTCATGGCCTCAATAAATGCATCAATACTAATCATATCGCTTCCTGCAATATTCAAGGGCTTAAACGTCAATCCGATAGATCCGTCAAGCACTGTCCTGCTTTTGTGGCTGCTCCTAGGCTACAGCATAGTGTCTGCCGTTGCAGTCGTTTCTGTAGGCAGGCTTTCCGATATGTACGGCAGGGTAAGGCTATACAACCTCGGGTTTGCGGTATTTACTATAGGCTCAATAGGGCTATATGTTTCATCACTGTATATAACTGGCACGGTGGGCGCGCTTTCCTTGATATTTATAAGAATCCTACAAGGCCTCGGCGGAGCATTCCTTTTTGCAAACAGTGCAGCTATACTTACAGACGCATTTCCTTCCAATGAAAGAGGGAAAGCCCTAGGATTCAACCAGATAGCAGCGGTTGGTGGGTCTGTTCTCGGTTTCATAATAGGGGGGTTGCTCGCCGGAATTGACTGGCACCTTGTTTTCCTGATAAACGTGCCTTTCGGGATCATAGGAACTGTTTGGGCCTACGTCGCGCTGCATGAAATTGCAAGCATAAAGAAAAACCAGAAATTTGACGTACTAGGAAATGCGACGTTCGCGATTGCACTAATACTGCTTCTAGTTGGCATAACGTACGGTCTCCTCCCATACGGCTCCAGCACTACCGGATGGTCCAACCCGTTCGTTCTCGGCTCCATAATAGTTAGCATAATACTTTTTGTCTCATTCGTTATAATAGAACTCCGGACTCTGGAACCAATGATGAAGCTCAGCCTGTTCAAGATAAGAGCTTTCACGTTCGGCAACCTAAGCCTTGCATTGGCAGGTCTTTCCAGAGGCGGGTTGCAGTTCATGCTGATAATATGGCTACAGGGCATATGGCTGCCGCTCCATGGTGTTTCATTCAGCAATACTCCCTTTGAGGCAGCAATAGACCTTATACCTTTTGCTGTGGGTTTTCTGATATCCGGGCCATTATTCGGATACCTTTCTGACAAGAAGGGTGCAAGACTTTTCACCACATCCGGGATGCTAATAAACGTAGCGGCATTCTTGCTTCTTTTAACCCTGCCAGCAGATTTCGATTTCGTTTCATTTGCGCTAATAACAATATTCTTCGGCATAGGTCAAGGCATGTTCTCTGCCCCAAACACCGCAGCAATAATGAATGCAGTACCTCCAAATACGAGAGGCGCAGTTTCAGGCATACGATCGACATTCCTAAATACGTCATTCATGCTTAGCCTTGTCCTGTTTTTCACCATCCTAATAGCCACATTCGGGCACGAACTTCCTCCCGCAATAACGTCTAGCCTAACAGCACTAAATGTTTCACAAAATGTAACAGCATCAATATCAAATATACCTCCTACCGGTATACTATTCTCTGCGCTTTTGGGATATAACCCCATAAAAAGCGTGATACCGCCTAAAGATGTTCCGATACTCGGCGCAAAAATCTATTCAGAACTCACAAGCAAGCAATTCTTTCCCAAGCTCATATCAAAGCCATTCATCGATTCAATGCGCGTAGTTTTCTACATAGGTGCAGCAATGGCATTTGTAGCCGCTCTCTTTTCCGCATTGCGCGGCAAACGCTACGTATATGCTGGCATAAACGAAAAAACCAAAAAAGCAAAGCCGGGCATAAAGAAAAACAGCCAAAGCAAGAAGGCAGGAAAGCAATCATCGCAAAAAAGGGAAAAAACCGGGCAATTAAAAAGCTAAATACCTGTCTGCAGTTCTTATAAACATGGATGAAGCAAAGCCAGGCATTGTTTCTGATCTAGCCGAGCGTATATTTGCAGGAAGATGGATAGCAGGGCCTTGTGTAAAAGACGCAATGAATGTCGCTTTGCGTTTTAACGCTAATGGCATTGGCGCAATAATAAACTACCTGGGCGAAGCGCTTTCCGAAAAGAAAGACATCTCCTATACACTAGACATCTATTCCTCACTGATCCGGAACATAAGCTCCAATTCTGCAAATTCGCAAATATCTATAAAGCCAACCCAGATAGGTTTGGACATTTCGTATCAGTATGCAAAGAAGAATTATCTCAAGCTGACAAGGGCAGCGTGCAAAAAAGGCGTGTTTGTATGGCTTGATATGGAAGAGTCCTCCAAGGTTGATGATACGATCCGGCTCTACTATTCCGCGCTGAAGCTCGGCAACGCAGGAATATGCATACAATCCTACTTGCGCAGGAGCGCGAGAGATATAACTAGAATAGCAGCAAGCGGAGGCATCATAAGACTGGTAAAGGGAGCATATACAGAACCTGAAGAGGTTGCTTATGGCGATAGAGCCGAAGTCACCCGGAACTACTACCGTCTTATGCAGATAATGTTCAAGAGCTCGAGCAAGTTTATGATAGCTACGCATGACATGCCGATAATAAAAAGGGCATTAGTCCTGAATAAGAAATACCATCGTGAAATAGAATTTGCGATGCTCAACGGGATACGAAACATGGACGCGTTGTCTCTGGCAAGAGAAGGCAACGATGTGCGCATATACATACCGTTCGGGCCCTCGTGGTTTAAGTATTCGGTTAGGCGCTTAAGAGAAGCAGGCCACGCTTCGCTTATAGCACGTTCGCTCTTTAGCAGGCAAAGGATATAACCTTTATTAAGGATTATTCAAAAGATAATAGTCATGGTTGATATTCATGGAAAAGCCAGAGAAACCGATAAAGAAGGACGAGAATTTTTCCGAATGGTACGTTCAGGCCGTAATGCACTCAGGCCTTTTTGATTATGGAGAAGTCTCTGGCACCTTGATATTCCGCCCTGATGGGTATTACCTCTGGGAATCAATACAGAAAGCAGTAGACCCGCTTTTCAAGGAAGCCGGAATACAGAACGTCTGCTTCCCGCTGTTTATACCCAAGCATTTTCTGGAGAAGGAGAAGGAGCACATAGAAGGGTTTTCGGCTGAGGTTGCATGGGTCACAAGGGGCGGCCAATCTGAACTTGAGGAAGAGCTTGCAGTTCGCCCGACATCAGAGACCATAATGTACCCTGCGTACTCTAAATGGATAAGATCCTGGCGCGATCTCCCTATGAGGTACAACCAATGGAACAACGTTGTAAGATGGGAGTTCAGGCACCCCACGCCACTCCTGAGGAGCAGGGAATTCCTGTGGAATGAAGGCCACACTGTATTTGCCACAAAGGAAGAGGCAGACGCTGAGCGCGATCAGGTGCTTGGCATATACAAAAATGTTCTCAAAGAGTACCTTGCGCTGGAAGGCATAGTTGGGCAGAAAACAGACTCGGAAAAATTTGCCGGCGCTGAAAAAACTTTCAGCATAGAATTCATAATGCCTGACGGGCGCATATCACAGGGACCAGACTTCCACGTAGACGGGCAAAAATTCTCAAAAGCGTTTGACATAACCTTCCTTGACAAGGAGGGCAAGCGCCAATACGCCTACCAGAACACTTTTGCCATAAGCACCAGAATGATAGGCATAATGCTCGGGATGCACGGGGATGACAAGGGCATAATAATACCGCCAAGGCTTGCCAGGATACAGGTTGTTGCGGTACCGATATATTCGGAGGAAAACAAGGCTGAGATCCTCAAATATGCCAATGAGGTAAGAGAAAAAATATCAAATGATTTCAGGGTCTTTGTTGATGAAAGCGATGCATACTCCCCAGGATGGAAGTTCAACGAGTGGGAGAGGGCAGGAGTCCCTGTAAGGATAGAAATCGGCAAGAAAGAAATGTCGTCGAAATCTGTAACAGTGTTCCGCAGGGACACATTTGCAAAGGAAAATGTGGAGACTGCCAACCTGTCAATTTATCTCTCAAAGCTCCTCCAAGAAATTCACGAAAACTTGTATCAGAAGTCAAAGAGCCTTATAAAAACAAAGATAATGGCTGTCGGAAATTACGAAAAGCTGAAGGAAGCGGTAAAAGCTGGTTACGCTGTCAAAGTGCTATGGTGCGGCGATAAAGAATGCGAAGCAAAGATAAAGGAGGACACAGCCGCAAGGTCATCAAACATACCATTTGGCGAGCAGGAAAACATAAACGGCGCATGCGTGTATTGTGGAAAGCCTGCAAAGTACAGGATCAATTTTGGCAGGTCATACTAAGTTCATGCACCGCGCTTTGAAACTTCCTCTACCGCATCTTCGAAGATACCCATCCCATCGTCTATAGTGCTCTTTTTCACGGTGAGCGGAGGTATTATGCGTATAGTAGACTCTCCAGAGGGGAGAAGCAGAAGACCCTTATCGAAGCATTTGAGCTGTACCGCATCCCTTGCTTCAGGATTTGGTTCCTTGCCCTTTTTGTCCTTTACAAATTCTACTCCTATCATAAGCCCTATGCCTCTCACATCGCCAATTATCTCGTAATCGTCCTTCATCCTCTCAAGGCGCTTCATTATGTATTTGCCCTTCTGCACTACCTCTTCCGAAAGCCTCGCCTTCTTTGAATTTATCTGCCTGAGCGCTTCATATCCTCCTGCAGTCACTGCAAAATTCCCTCCAAATGTGTTTGCATGCTTTCCGTAAGGTATATCTCCAAGGGCGTTGCTCACTGCAGTGACTCCTATCGGAAGGCCGGCTCCTACTGACTTCGCCATTGTGTATATGTCCGCAGTAATCCCGAAGTTTTCTAGCGCTAGGAACTTTCCAGTCCTCATGTAGCCAGACTGCACCTCATCTGCAATCATAAGCATGCCATTCTCATCGGCAAGCTTTTTGAGCTCCTTAAAGTAATCCTTAGGCGGTACTATGTAGCCTCCTTCTCCCTGTATCGGCTCGAACATTATCGCGCTAACCTCCTTTGGGCTAACCTCCTTGGATAGCGGATACTTCTTTATGTAGTCTATGCATGCAAAGCCGCACCCGGGATACTTCTCGTTGAAAGGGCACCTGTAGCAGTAAGGGAACGGAGCGTGTATGTCATTCGGGAATGGACCGAACTGCTCCCTCTGTATCGATTTCGAAGCAGTGACTCCTAGAGACCCTCCAGTCCTTCCATGGAAGGCGTTGTAAAAACCGAGTATGTAGCTTCTGTTGCTGTATATCTTTGCGAACTTTATCGCTGCTTCGTTAGCTTCAGTGCCAGAGTTGGAAAGGAAAAGCTTGCCGAAGCCCCTTGGCATGAGCTTGAGAAGCTCCTCGCCGAACCTAACCGGCATCTCCCCATAAAAATCGGTGAAAGCAGAATGCATGAGAAGGTCTATCTGCTTCTTTATCGCATTTCTCACGCTGCTGTTAGAGTTTACTCCGAGATTGTATACCGATATGAAGCTGGTAAAGTCTATGAACTTTCTTCCATCTATATCGTATGCGAAGTCTCCTTCTCCCCTATGCGGGACAAACGGAAACGGCTCTCTCGTAGTGGTAAGAAACACCTTCTTGTCTCTAGCTATTATACCCTGTACTTTTTTCGAAAGCTTTTGCGCCACGCAATCACCTGATCTCATCCCTGTACTCCTTATACTCAAGCAATGCTTTAAAAGCCCTGGCAGCCTGGTCGGGCGAGGAATACACAGGCACTCCTGAGCTCTCCATCATGTTCCTGTGTGCCTGGGTGTAGCTGCCCCCGGGGCTCACTACTGCTATCGGCTTGACACGTGTAGCAGAGTAATTTATCAAGCTTGCCGCTACACGCGAATCAGCTCCTGGGGTCTGAAAGAGGGCTATCACCATTATGGCATCTACATTAGGGTCAGAGCTCGCTACATCAAGCGCGGCAGCAAATCTCTTGTCATCCGCATCTCCAGCCATGTCCATAGGCATCTTTATGTTTACTATGGGCGGCATAATCTTTCTTAGCGCCTTTTCAGATTCCTTTGAGAACGATGCCAGCTCCAGACCGGCCTCGTACAGCGCATCCGTGGCTATTACTCCTACTCCCCCGCCGTTGGTTATTATCGCAACCCTCTTGCCCATTGGGAACGGCTGTGTCTCGAACATCTTTGCGAAGTCCATCACATCCTGCATTGTCTTTGCCTGCGTTATCCCGAACTGCTTGAAAACGGCCTCGTACGCCTGATAGCTTCCTGCAAGCGACGCCGTGTGCGAGTGTGCTGCTGTCGCGCCCGCCTCTGTAGCACCGCCTTTTATCATTATAACAGGCTTTTTTGCAGTTATCCTCTTTGAAGCCTCTATGAACTCCTTGCCGCGCTTTGCGCCTTCCATGTAGAAAATGACCACTGTGGTCTCATCGTCTCTGGCAAGGTAATCCAGTATATCTACCTCGTCTATGTCTATGGCGTTCCCGTAAGAGATGAACTTTGATAGCCCGAACCCTTCCGCGTCAATCATGTCAAGTATGGAGCTGCCGACGGCACCGCTTTGAGAAGCGAAACTCACGCCCCCTATCTTTGGCCTGTCTATCTTAAATGTGGGAAGGAATAGGGTATCAACCCTTGCACGGGTATTCATTATTCCAAGGCAGTTGGGGCCCATCAATATAAAGGAACTCCTTTTTGTTATCTCAACAAGCTTATCCTGAAGGTCATTTCTTCCGATCTCTGCATATCCGCCGCTGACGACGACTACGCTCTTCACTTTAGCTTTGCCGCATTCCTCAAGTATCGCAGGAGTCGCTTCCGCAGGCACAGCTATAACAACGAGGTCCAGCGGCTTTCCTATGGATTTTACGCTTCTGTAAGCTTTGTAGCCCATTATGCTGTCTCCTGGCTTGGCATTTATGTTTACCGGAAACATTTCGCCGTCGTATCCTACGTCTATGTAGTTCTGCAGTATTATGTGCCCAACCTTGTTAGGGTTGCTCGTAGCGCCAACTATGGCAACGCTGCGCGGAGCCATCAAAATGTCAAAAAGCTTTCTTCTTGTATTAATGTCCATTATTGCCACCTAAACCATTACCCTCAAATCAACAGCGTCGTAGCCCTTATCGTGCAGTATTATCGGATTCAGATCCAATTCCGCAATCTCGTTCTCGGAAAGCATCTTAGAAACCTTCAGAAGCAGCTCCACAAGCATGCGCTCAGATCCCGTGTCCTTTGCTATTACGCTTTTCGACTTCAGCTGCTCTATCATGGCTTCGGCATCGTGCCGCGTTATTGGGCATACCCTGAGCGCGAAATCCCTGAATACCTCTACGTATATGCCTCCCAAGCCTATGAGTATCAGCTTTCCGAACTGCTCATCTGTCCTGCCTCCAACTATTATTTCAAGCCCGCCAGGCGCCATCCTCTGGCCCAGTATCCTGTACGGCTTGTATTTTTCGGCCTTCCTTGAAAGTTCAGCAAAAGCTTTCTCCGCATTATCGCTTGATACGTTGAGCATTACCAGCCCGCTTTTCGTCTTGTGGAGCGCCTTCTGCGATATCGCCTTCATGGCAATGTTGCTGCCTTCTGCGAACTTCGCAGCATCTCTCCCGCTAATAAGATACTTGCTCTCTACAGATCTTATCCCATACTTTTCAAGAAGCGCTCTGGCCTTTTCATATTCCAAAAGATGTGCCATTCAATCATCACAAGCTTCTGATTAGAAGCACTACCAAAATTATAATTATTATGGCCAATAAAATAAGTATTGCGGGTTTCTTAGTTCCGCTTTTGCCTGGCGCCATCTTCTGCAACTCCTGCACTTCTTTCTCGTCATACACACCTCCCGGCATCTGCGGCTTGGCTTCCTGGCTGCTGGTTTGCTGTACAGTCTGATTTGCCTGCTGCGGTTCCGGTTTCACAGCCTGCGCAGGTGCTGCCTGCGCTGTCGCATTTGCAGACGTCTGCGGGGCAGCGGCTTGTACCTGAACCTTTTGCGGCATGCCTTCCTTGGCCCTCATGAACCCCTTCTCTGTCAACGATATCGCTATCACACCATTTCTTATCTCGTACGTTGCGAAGCCCTGCTTGGAGAGCTTGTACAGGTGCATCGCCATGTCTGTCTCTGCTATGTTTATAGCGCCCGATATGTCCGGCAGTGACCTCTTCCCTTTCGACAGCTGCTCAATTATCTCCATATCAAGATGATCAAACTCGCTTTCTGCCTTTGCCGAAAGATCCTGAAGAAGCTTGTTGCCCGTTTCAGTTATCTTTATCTCATTCTGTCCTGGAAAATTGGTTTCGAAATCAACCAGCTTTTTCATCCTCAGCGTGCCAAGTATGTTTGAAGCATCAAAAAATGACGAGTTTATGGCGCTGCCAAAATTCTCCACATAAGTTTGCGGCGTTATCCTTGTAAGCGCCACCACATCAACGAAATTAGGTTCAGCAGACATGCAATCATTCTGTAAATTTTACGATTATATCTATCAGAACTTTTATATATGTATTTTAATAAAGTGTGAGTGTCGACCTTTTTTATGCGGCAATGTGGTTCTTTGCGTTTTAGTTTCTTCGGTGGTGCGCAGGAAGTTGGCAGGTCTTCCATTCTGCTATCGGACGATAGAAAGATAATGCTCGACTTTGGAATCAAGATAGACCACAAGACCGAATTTCCAACCGCAATACCTTCTATAGACGCGGCTGTGATAAGCCATGCGCACCTCGACCACAGCGGGTTCGCACCCGCTCTGTACAACGAGAACTCTTGCCCAACGTTCGGGACGAAGCCAACGCTTGAGCTTTCCATGCTCCTGATAGAGGATGCGATGAAGATAGCAAAAAACGAGCACTCCAATATACATTACCACAAGCGTCAGGCAAACATCTACAATACAAAGTTCGTACCGCTTAATTTCAAGCAGCCGATGCCGTTCGGCAACTATGACATAGAGCTTTACGATGCGGGGCACATATGCGGAAGCGCAGTGACATTGATAGAGCGGAAGAAAGCGAAGGAGAACAAGCGTGTCGTATACACTGGAGATTTTAAATTGGGAAAGCAGTTCTTGCATTCCGGTGCTGACATAGTCAAGAGCGACGTCCTAATAATAGAGTCAACCTACGAGTCGCGCGAGCATCCCGACAGGCGCAAGCTCGAGGAGAAATTCATCGATGACATAAAGGCTACCCTGGACAATGGCGGAACGGCACTGATCCCGGTTTTTGCTGTAGGCAGGAGCCAGGAAATCCTTGCCATGCTTTACAAATATAGGCTGACGCCAATATCATACGTTGATGGGATGGCAAGGGCCGCCACAACCATAGTGTCAAAGAATTCGAAATTCATCAAGAACGGAGACGTTCTCTCCAAAGCCATAATGGAGACGGTGTGGGTAGACGATTATCATGTCCGGAAGGAAGCGCTCGAGGAACCGTCGGTGATACTTACGACTGCAGGCATGCTTAACGGCGGCCCAGTGCTCAACTACATAACAAAGCTTAACAAGTATTCCAAAATACTACTCACAGGATATCAGGCAGAAGGGACCAACGGCAGACAGATACTTGAGAATGGCCACATAACTGTAAAGAATTCGAAGATTAAGATAAATAATGAAGTTGAGCAGTATGATTTTTCTGCGCATGCAAGCGATTCCGATCTTTACGAATATGTACGCTCAAGCGCCCCCAACCATGTAATCTGCGTGCATGGCGACAGGGAACGCACCATGCACTTCGCAGAGACGCTGAACGGCGAAGGCTTTGATGCATATGCCCCTGCCGTTGGAGACACGATAGAGATACCGGGATAATCAGGAGAGCCCAAGAGCAGCGGCCATAAATGGCAGCACTATTGTCGCGTCCCCGTCAATTGTCACGTATTTTGCCTTCTCCTTTATCTTACCCCAAGATACCGCCTCTGTAAGCCTCGCGCCTGAAAGGCTTCCATCGAACTGGGAAGCTGTTGTTATGTATACTGCGTAATCAAGGCCCCCCTTAAACTGGTTCCACCATATCACGTGGTGCTTGCTTATCCCCCCTCCTATCATTAGCGCTCCTGTTGTTTTGTTGTCGAATGAAATGTTGCTCAGCGCAAGCTCGTCCTTTAGCATGTTAAGCTTGAAATCATGGTCCTGCGAGAAGATGGCGAGCTGCGTCCCAAATGCGCCGTCCACTATGCCGGGATTGTATATGGGCACCTTGTTCAGATAAGCCTGCCTAAGTATGGACCCCTGGTCCTTGATCCTCTTCCCGAATTCGTTTATCAGCTCGCTTGGGGAATACTCCTTCTTGTAGTCCTTTGATGCATATATGTCCTTCATCGTTGAATTGAATGCCTCTTCCAGCTTTCCGCCGTACTGATAATTCTCTATAAATACGTTGCCAAGCCTGTAAATCTTGGCCCTGTGCAGCGCCGCATCGTCTGCCTCGAAAGTTCCCTTCGAATAAACGCCACCGTACGCCCTTGCAATATCATGGTCTAGCGTGCCGCAAGTTGTTATTATTGCATCGAAGTACTTCACCATTCCGGCAAGCACCCCTCTTAGCCCAGTTGACACTATGTCCGCAGGAAACGAAAGAAAGTTGAATGAGTCCTTATCCTTTATCATTTCTCCGAGTATCTCCTTCCCTCTTACCATGTGCTGCCCTGAGAACCCTCCCATATCCGACATTCCATCAAAAAGCCCGGACACCTTCATGCCTTTAGTTATCTTTATGTCCTTTATCCTCTTACCAAGTATTCCATTCTTTGAAGCCGCCATTAGATTCACCAATTACAAGTATACGGCAGAGCTATTTATTATTTTTTTGTGATTGACAACAGCAGCAATCCAAAACGCCAAACAGAGTTGCATTCGCCATGTTTGCGCAAATTATTTAATGCTTCATACCGAATAATATCATATAAAACAACGGTCGGTTCTCATGGATGATTCTATTCAAAAAGACGAGGCACTCAGCCCAGATGACGAGGAAATACTAAAGTTCATAGAATCCTCCAAGCCAAAGATATACGTTGTCGGCACGGGCGGATCAGGTAGCAACACGATAAACAGGCTTAACGCAATCGGTGTAAAGGACGCAACACTGGTCGCAATGAACACCGATGCGCCTCACCTTGTCAAGACGCGGTCCGAGAGGAAGCTGCTTCTCGGCAAGAAGATAACCAGGGGGCTCGGCGCCGGCAGCGACATAAAAGTAGGAGAGGAAGCCGCCATAGAGAGCAAGGAGGAGATCAGGCACCTGCTCTCCGATTCACAGATGGTATTCATAACCTGCGGTCTGGGCGGGGGAACAGGCACAGGCTCAATAGCCACAATAGCACACGAAGCCAGGGAGGCCGGGGCGCTTACAATAGCAATAGTCACGCTTCCTTTTTCGAGCGAAGGCAGGGTTAGGATGAAGAATGCCCTGGAAGGGCTCTCCAAGCTCAGGAAGGTTTGCGACACTACGATAATAATACACAACGACAAGCTTCTTTCCATAGCGCCGGACCTTCCGCTGAATATGGCTTTCCGTGTATCGGATGAAGTCCTGGCAAGCGCGGCTAAGGGCATAGTTGAGATGGTGACAAAACCTGGCATGGTAAACATAGATTTTGCTGACCTCCGCGCCGTGCTGAAGGAATCCGGTTATGCCGTGATAGGAACCGGGGAAGGAATGCCTACGAACGATGGCACGAGCAGGGCGGCTGTTGCTCTTGAGAACGCCATAAAGAGCCCGCTTCTTGATGTTGATTTCTCAAACGCCAAGAAGGCTCTGGTCAACATAACAGGAGGCGAGAGCCTTACGCTTCGCGAAGCCGAGATGATATTCCAGGAGGTATCAAACAGGATAAGCGATGACGCAATGGTAAAATGGGGCGCCAGGATAGAGGATGGAATGCAGAAAGACATGCTCAAGGTAATGATAGTCATAAGCGGTGTAGAATTTCCAGAATACACAGAGGAAGGGATAAAGAGGAGCATAAAGAACATAAGCAAGAACGAGCCACTGGATCTCGACGAATTGTTTACAGGAAAATAAGGGAAATAAATAGAGTAGTTTAAAAATTCAAACCGCTTTCGACTTGTACCTGTGCGCGACAAGCTTCTTGTTAATCTTCCTCTTTACTACTATGCTGTTCTTGTAGCATCTGCCAGAGCAGTAGTACTTTATCGCGCCTGTCCTGAAGACGTACATTATGCCAGTTCCCTGTTTTATGGGCTTTGAGCAGTAAGAGCAGTCCATAGTATCACTTCACCTTGATCTCACGCGCCTCCCTGTTGGTATCCGGCAGCCTTATCACGTCGCCAACCATGGCAGGGCCGAGCATGTTTCTCCTTATTATCCTTCCCTTGTCTCTTCCTTCGAGAATCTTGCAGCTTACCTGGTATATCTCGCCGTATATGCCTGTCTTCCTTTTCTTGTTTATCTCCACTATCTCTGCGAGAAAGCCTGAAAACTGCTGCTGAGATTCTCCTTCCATCTATAATCACTCCTGCTTCTTTTCCTGCGCCTGCTCCTTCTTTGAGCTTCCCGTAAGCCTAGATATTATATCTTTTATGCTCTGCGCAGCATTGCCCTGATTTTCTACCGCCACTGCGGTGCAAGGGACGTTGAGCCCTATCGACTTACCGAGTTCCAGCTTGTTCGGCACGTAAGTATAAGCGATTTTCTTCTGTTCGCATATTGACGGTATGTGCATCACAACCTCTTCCGGGTCGACGTCCTCTGCGATAACTACGAACGATGCCAGCCCGCGCTCGACACTCTTCGTGACCTCGTTTGAGCCCTTCTTCACGCTGCCTGACTGCTTAACGAGCTGAAGAGCCTCGTAGGTTTTTTTGACCACTTCCTCTGGGACTTCGAATTTTACGAAAGACTTTGCCATAATAACACCGTCAGTTTCCATCATCCAGTAAATAGAAATTGCAATTATAGATTGCCAGCAAACATATATAAATATTGGGCGTCAGTCAAGGAACTGCTCCGGTTTCGGCGGCTCTGGAGGCTGTCCCTTCCTTACTCTTATGTCCCTCACAACCTTGTTCTGCAGCTCTCCAGGCAGCTTGTCATAACCCGCGAACTCTGTGTACCATACTGCCCTTCCCTGCGTGAGCCCCCTGAGATCGTTTGAGAAGCTCTTCAGCGTTTCAGCAACAGGCAGTTTGGCCACTATTGTAACCTCCGCTCTCTCCTGGTTCACAGTTACTATCTGCCCGCGCTTGCCCTGCAGGAAAGATATTACATCCGACATGTTGTCCTGCGGTATGCTTATCGTGAAATTCTGCTTCGGCTCAACAAGAGTTATGCCCGCGCTGAGCATCGCCGCATATATCGCGTTCCTTATTGCAGGTATTATCTGTGCCGGGCCCCTGTGAACAGGATCCTCGTGTATCGTAGCATCAACTATGCTCACCAGCACTCCGGCGCATTTCTCCCTCGCAAGCGGTCCATCCTTCACCGCCTGCTCAAATCCGTCAATTAGAAGCTCCATAACCTCGTTGAGGTACTGCACTCCGTGCGTTGCATCAACCATTATGTTCCTGTTGCATACGTCGACCACTCCCTTTGCTGTTGGCCTGTCGAGTCCTGCCTCTATGAAAGCGTCTACTGCAAGCTGCCCCTTCGGCTTGCCTTCCCTTATCTTGCCCTCATCTATGGCTGCGAGGGTCTTTTCTGGGAGCGGCTCAACAGTAACGAAGAATCTTGAATGCTTGTTTGGCGACTTTCCCATCACAGGGCCTGCCTTGCCGCTTATCGTTTCGTTGTAAACCACTATGGGCTCGCTCGTTATTATTGGAACCTTGAACTCGTCCCGTATTTTCGTCTCTATGACATCGAGGTGCAGCTCTCCTATGCCGCTTATGAGGTGCTCTCCAGTTTCCTGGCTTATCTCTACTTTAAGAGTGGCATCCTCCTTCGAAAGTATCCTGAGTGCCTCTATTAACTTTGTCATGTCCCTGGAGTCCTTAGCCTCTATCGCTTTTGTCACTACTGGCTTAGAGTAATGGGTTATGCTCTCGAAAGCCTCTATCTGGTTCTCGCTTACTGTATCCCCTATTGAGAGATCCTTGAGCCCTATCAGTGCTGCGATGTTTCCAGCAGGAACCTCGTCCACTATTATCCTGTCGGGGCCCATGTACAGCGCAACCTGCTGTACGCGCTGCTTGTTTGTTTTGCCGCTTACGTAAAACTCCATTCCCTTCCTGACCGTGCCTGAGAAAACCCTTGTTATTATGACCTCTCCGCTGTGCTGGTCATACGCAACTCCGAAAGTTACCAGGTTGGCCTTGGCGTTAGCGTCGGTGTTTGACATCGCCTGGCCGTCAACCGAAGAAATGTCCCCGTGCCACATGATGGGCACCCTGTACTTCTGCGCCTCCTTGGGGCTTGGAAGGTGCTCAACCACCATAGATAATATAGCGTCCTCTATCGGCGCAATGTCCTGCAGCTTTGCCTCGTCACCTGCGGCAGTGTAATCGAAAACCTGCTTGAATGAGACGTTCTTCTGCTTCATCATCCTTACAGATATTGCCCACCTCTTCATGGCCGAGCCGAAGCATACGCTGCCTCCTTCAACACTCACCTTCCACTTGTCTGCGAATTCTTCCGGGGAGTACTGCTCTATCATCCTGTTTATGTCCCCTATCAACGCAGCTAGGCGTTCCTGTGTCTGCTCAGGAGTGAGCCTCAGCTCGTTGAGCAGCCTGTCTACCTTGTTTACGAACAGCACAGGCTTGGCCCTTTCCTTTAGCGCCTGCCTCAGCACGGTTTCTGTCTGCGGCATGACTCCCTCAACGGGATCCACGACGAGCACTACGCCGTCAACTGCCCTCATCGCCCTAGTCACGTGCCCTCCGAAATCTACGTGCCCGGGCGTGTCTATCAGGTTTATAATGTAATCCTTGTCCTCATAAGTGAATCCAAGCGATATGTAAGCGCTCTTTATCGTCATCCTTCTGTCCTTCTCTATCGCCTCGTAGTTGGTGTAGAGCACGTCTCCAGCAGACGACCTCGGTATGAGGCCCGCCTTTGCAAGAAGAGAGTCCGTAAGCGTGGTCTTTCCGTGGTGAACATGGGCTATTATGCCTATGTTCCTGACGCTGGTAACGTCTTTCATTATGCGCGTTACTTCTTCAACTACGAATTCTTTCCTTACCATAAATACGCACCATTACTTACTTTGCGCTTCTTGCCATGCGCTCAATTTCGTTCTTCCTCTTTACGGCGTAGCTGTTGATGTCGTTGTTTGCAGCGAGCACTATCTCGTTCGCAAGGACATCATACATCCTCCTCTTCTTGCCGAATGACCCTATCACCGTCGCCATCGCGATATTCTTCAGCGCTATGTCAAGCCTCCTGCTGGCGCTTATGTCTACAGCTACGTTGGATATTATGCCGCCGTACCTCACTCTGGTCGTATCCTCTATAGGTGCGCTGTTCTCAAGCGCCTTTACGTAAAGCTGGAGAGGGTTAGACCCGGATTTCTCGTGTATTGCGTCGAACGCCTTTTCTATTATGTGCATGACCTTTATTTTCTTGCCCTGCAGTCTTCCCTCTGTCCTTATGGTCTTGCCGCCGACCCTGCCTCCAGTGCCGCCTCTCATCATCGAATTCTCAAGCCTTTCTACAATGTTAAGCGTCGCCTTTGACAGGTCCTTCTGGCTCCTCCTCCTAAAAGTGCTTGGATATTCGAGCGGCGTTAGGTCAATGTACCTCTTCAAGCTCAGGTCCTCGACCTTTACGTCATAGCTGTATTTTTCAAAAAGCATTCTCTCCTTGTTCTGCTCCACTGTTTCTGCTGGCTTTGTCGCCTTCCTGGACTGCTTCTTTGTAGCCTTTTTCTGCTTTTCTGCAGGGGCTTTGTCCGAATCAACCCCAGTTTCCTGAACAACGCTTTCTTCAGCCATAAATCATTACCTCTTGGGTTTGTCCTTCCTTCCGGTCCTTACTTCCTCAAGGCTCGCCCCGTTTATCTCAACGACCTTGTATTTCATTCCTGGTATGCTGCCCATCTGCCCTCTCTGGGAGCCTCCCATTCCCTCTATTGTTACCTCGTCGTGCTCGTCTATGAAGTTTATTGATCCGTCGTGCGGTACGAAGGCGCCAACTACTCTATTGTTCTTTATCAGCTGAACGCGCACACATTTTATCTGCCCTGAGTGAGGCTGCTTCTGCTCTACTACGAATTTCTGCAGAACCAGAGCCTTCGCCCTCGGAACAGTTCCTACCGCGTCGTACTTTTGTTTTAGCTTAAGCTTCTTCCTTTTAAGCCATTTCTTAAGCATGCGCTGCCTTTTCCTCTGCTTCACCAGTTTCCTTGCTGCAAATTCACCATTAGGCAATCAATCACTGCTAAAATTTTTAAGTATCCCAGAGTCTCCTGGCTGTATTATCGATATAGCAGATACAGAATATGGCTTTCCGCAGACTGCACCGAATTCCATAGGCGTGCCCTCGAATATTATGACCTTTATTCCCGCAATCTTGGACAGATGATTCAAATCGTCAACGAGCTCCTTCTTGCTCCTAGAAGTCGCGACTACTAACTTTGCGGTGCCCTCCATCAATGACTTCAGCGTGCTCCTGACCCCGATTGCAGTCTCTCCGCTATCCACAGCCAGTCTAACATCTCTGTTTAAATCTGCCATATTAATCCTTTGAGAAAAGGTAAACGATGCCGGCATCAATCTGCAGACGTCGATGCATACGATTATAGTAGGGAAAAGTATATATAATTATTGAAAATGCCGATATTCGTCAGCGCCAATTAAATCAATGCGTTATGGTGTAGTTGCACCCTGCAGGCTGCGAAAAGTCGCCGCTCAGTATGAGCTTTGCGTACCCAACAAACGGAAAAGATCCTATTACCCTGCCATTCACATAAGAGCTGTTTATTGGAAGGTTGCCGTACTGCATGTCCAGCCCTGGATTGTTGTCTCCCTTGGTGAGCACATAGTAGCTTCCGCTCGCATTTATTATTGCGTAAACGCGGTGCACTACGTATGAATCCCCTGCAGCGTAAAACGAATCCTGCGGCACTGTAGTGTATACTATGATAGAATTGTTCCTATCCCCTGTTATTACAGTGTTGCCTATCTCTATCGACGTTGTGTAAGCTTCGTTGTACGATACTCCGTTGTCGAAGACGGCCTTTCTCTCCCCGCAGTAATACTTGACCAGGTTCCCTGCCTGCGAGGCGTTCGATATTATGTGCTCAGGACCGTCACCCGTAGCCAGCAACCCGATAGAATAACCGCTCTTTACATCTTGCGATATTAGTGCCCCGCCCGAATAATTTTTGTACGCTACGCAAGCGTTGAATTCGAGGCCTATGGTGCTTAGCATAGAGGTTAACTGCTGCTTTGTAACATCGACTATGGGCGCCCTTAGCTTTGTCACGTTCACTCCCTGTATCGCTATCATATCTCCTCTATGAAGTACTGGCAGCATCGAGCAGCTCGGCACAACATCCAACGGCGTAGGGGTATTAAGCGCAAACCGCAGGAAGAGCCACAAACCTATGACTATCGCGATAGCCACGACTATTTCGGTGCCTTCCCTTACTGCGTTGCTCCTATTTACTCCGTTAACTAATTCCAATCCTATTATTATGACAAGCACGATAAATGACGCAGCTCCCAATGCTATTGAGAGGACCCCATTGCTATTGAACCTTATGTAAAGCACTAGGAGTATCGCGAACACGACATACAGAGGCCATATCGTCGTGCCTTTGCTGCGACTCACGCTCTTCCGCTTCCTTCTTTCCTTGCCCTTCATCACAACTCCCTGCCTTCTACGCCTCCAGCGTTCGCCTCTATCCCTACTGCCCTAGATTCGCCGTCATTTTTCGCAACTCCTATTACCGTATCTGCGTATGCTATCAAAGAGTCGTTGTGGCTCACAACTATGAATTGCGAGCTCTCGCCCAAGCGCTTAAGAAGCAGCGACAGCTTTTTCGAGTTTTCCTTGTCAAGCGCCGAATCTATTTCGTCGAATATGTAGAAGGACATCTGCCTTCTCATCTGTATGGCGAATATGAGCATTATCAGCACGAAAGATTTTTCACCTCCGGAAAGCGCCTCTACGCTTCTGGTCTTACCTTTCTCCCTTATTATTATCTGCAGCCCGGAAGAGAACGGATTCTTTTGGTTCTCCAGCCTCATTTCTGCCTCGCCGTCGTATGCAAGCTTGTATATCCTCTTGAAGTTAGCGTTGATGCTGTCGAACACCTCCCCAAAAACGCTTATCTTCTTCGACTCTATCTCGCTAATCATGTCAAGTATTGATGTTTTCTCCATGCTTATGGTCCTGAGCCTCTCCTCCGCTTCCTCCACCTCCCTGCTCCTTTCGGAGTACATCTCAGGAGCCTTCATGTTCACCGACCCAAGCCTCTCCATACCTGCACGCGCGGCGCCCAACTTCTGCTCCATCTGGTCCAGCGGCAGATCAAGCGGCGCAATGTCCTCGTAGCTCCTCTTTTCCGCTTTTATATCCCCTATCCTGACCTCCGCCTGGCTTATCCTTCCGGAGAGCTCTATGATGCCGCGCTCAAGCCTTTCCATCTCGCTCTTAAGCGTGCCGCTCTTGAATCCCAGTTCAGATATCTTTTTCTCGCGGTCCGAAACCTTGGCGTACAACTCTTTGGCGAATGAGTCCTTGCTGTTCATGTTCCCCTCAAGCTCCTTCCTGTCTGCTTCAAGCTTCGCCCTCTTCACAGACAGCTCCTTCTCTTCAGCGATCAACTCTTTTATGGCCCTGCCCTGCGCCTTGCGCTCCTCGTCAAGCGCCAGCAATCTCGCATCCACGAGCTCAAGCTCCTTTTCATCGCCAGCAGCCTTAACTTTCAGCGCTTCAAGCCTGGCCCTGGCTTCCTTCGCTTTCTTGGCCGCCTCTCCAGCTCCTCTTCCTTTTTTCGCTGCAGACGAATCTCCAAGCTGCGACCTGAGTTCCTGCGCCTCCGCTTTCGCTGCGATGAGCCCTTTTTCCAGCGCGGCCTTCCCCTTCCCAAGTTCGTCAAGCTTAATCCTCTCCCCGTCAAGCTCCCTGCTTGTGCGCTCTGCATCTGCTTCCAGCTTGGCGATAGCAGCTTCCATCTCCGATTTTGATGCACGGCAGCTGTCAATCGCGGCGTTGTACCTTATCAGATCAGTCTCTGCCTTTGCAATCCTTGACCCAATAGGCTTTCTTTCATTTTCGAGCTTTGCAATCTCGTCGCCAATATCCGAGAGCTTTGAGCGAAGAGCCGCCAGCTGCGATTCAAGCATCATTGGGCTTTTTGAAGCCCTGTTTCTTCCCCCGCTTATGACCCCGCTGTTCTCTACAAGGTCGCCCTCCAGGGTTACATATCTCCTCTTGCCTATGCCGCTTTTCTTCGCTTCCGCTATGCTGCCTACTAGGTAAGTATTAGAGAAGATGAAGCTGAATACTCTGAGGTACTTCTCGTCAAACTTTACATGGTCTATTATGGGCTTAAGCCCCTTGGCGCTTCTGTCTGTCTCATACCGTACAACATCCTCAATAGGTATGAACGATGCCCTACCAAGATCATGCTTCTTCAGGACCTCTATCGCTTTCGACGCGATTGACGCATTGTCTACGACAAAATAGCCAAGCCTGCTTCCTGCCGATGCATTTATGGCGGCTTCAAATTCTGCCGAGTATGTGCACAACTCGTAGGCTCTGCCGTGGAATCCAGCGCCTACCTCCTCCCGGAGCCTCGCCTCTATCGCAGCTCCAGCTCCACCATGCACTGCCAGCTGCTCCCTGACTCTTACTATTTCCTCGTTGGCCTGGTCTGATGCCTTCTTTATCTCTGCAATCCTTGAGACAATTCTTGTATCCTCCTTTAGCGCGCCCTCTTTTTCCTTGCCGGCAAGTTTCGCTGCCTCGACTGCCTTCTCCAATGCAGTTTCGTTCTCCAAAAGCCTGGCCTGAATACGCTCCCTTTCAGAATTGTATCTCAACAAAGTCTCTTCAAGCGAGCGCAGCCTGTTCTCCACCTCTGCGGCACCTATTGCCGAAGCGGAATGCTTTTCCTCAAGCGCCGAAATCTCCGCGCTCAGCTTCGAGTATCTTTCCGCAATATCAGCATAGGTCTCGCCATCGTCGATTTCGCCATAATCTCCGGCCTCGCCGATCTCCTTGTGCAGCGATTCAAGCTCGGCCTTAAGCTCTTTGCTCTTTTTAGAATGATTTTCGATTTCCAAAGCTGTCTTTGCTAGCGACTCCTCCGCCTTGGCCCGCAAAGATTTTGAAGAGGAAAGTTTTTCGTCCGAAACAGCCAGCTCCCTCTTTATGCCCTCTATGGCGCTGTTCGCGGAGCTTGCCTCTATCGAATGCCTGTTAAGCTCCTCGGCAAGCTTCCTCCTTTCTGAAGACAGGCTCTCTATGTCAGAATCTATCGCGAGCAGCTCCCTGGATATGGTTTCCTTCCTTGCATTCGCTTCGGAGAGCTGCGACCTGTGCATTTCGAGCTCGCCCATTAGCGACTTCTCCCTGGCTGCGAGTATGCTGAACGCCAGAAGCTTTGCCTGGTCCGCAAACTCCTTGTATCTCTCTGCATCCTCCTTCTCCTTCTTCAGCTCGTTGAGGAACCCTCTCCTCTCGTTGAGCATGCCGTGAGCCTCGCCCAGCTTCTCCTCAACTCTCTCCAGCTCCCTCTCTGCAGCCTCCTTCTTCTTGTCAAATTCGTTTATCCCGGCAGCAATGTCTATGATTTCCCTGCGCTCCTTGCTGTTCATGTTGAGTATCCTGACTATCTCGCCCTGCGCTATGGTGTTTGTCTCGTTGACGTCGCCTCCGTGCCCCTTAAGGAATTCCACTACGTCCTGCTTGGTGGTGTGCTTCCCGTTGAGCCTGTATCCCATCTTCCTGTCCTCCCTAGCGTACCTTATTATTTCGACGTTGGCGTCTCCGCCCATTATTACCTTCACGTAGGCTCTGCGCATCTCCTCGTTCCTTCCCTTCTTCACATCCTCATTGAGAAGCTGCGTAGGGGAAACTATCCTGAGCCGCCTAAGCGAGCTCTCACCAAGAGCAAAAAGCAGAGAATCGCACACGTTGGATTTTCCCGAACCGTTTGGCCCAACTATGCAGTTGAAGTTCTTCCTAAAAGATATGCTGGCGTGCCTGAAAGATTTGAAGTTGTGCAGGACTATTCTATCTATGTATAACATCTGCGAGTCGCCTCTATTACCTATCTGTTTGTAAGATTTTTATTAGTGACCGAAGCGTTCTTCTTTGATATGTGGAGCGCTATGACAGACTCGACATGCTGCGCCACAAGCACGCCTACAACCTTCTTGCCTACCTTTACAGCTATTATTCCAGTATTCTCGTTCCGCATCTTGTCTATCGCTGCAGGCAGCGGCCTGTTTATCCCTATGAGCGGTATTTCGGTGCAGAACTTGTCAACGGTGTTTGACATGTACCCTGGGTTCAGCGATACGCCCATCTTAACTCCCTGTACGAGCTTTACATTTTTGCCGTAATCCACTATGATTACGTGTGTGTGATACTTCATGAATATATTGTACAGCTCTCCTACTGTAGTGCTGGGCTTCACTACCGCGAAGTCTTTGCTCATCGCGTCCCTGACCTTTAGGTCTGCTGCCATCTCCCTTATGTATGCTGTCTGGTACTCTGCCTGCGCCCCGCCGTAGAGGAATATTGCTATCAGAACGTCCCAGAAAACCACGAATTCCCTGTACGCGAAAGTGTATCCAGGCTCAACAGCTGCGTATATAACCGTTCCAACAATGAACAGCACTATGACTATCTTGCTCAACTTTACGGTTATCTTTGTGGCGTCGAAAAAGCTGTGCTTTTTCTGCTCGTAGCTCCTAAACACCCTTCCCCCGTCAAGAGGGAATCCCGGAAGGAGATTGAATACGCCGAGAAGTATGTTTATCAGGAACAGGAGTTGCACAAGATGCCTTACTGCGCCTCCCGGTATAAGCACAACTGCGACTCCGAGCACAACACCTATGAATATGCTAGCAATCGGCCCAGCTATCGATATCCTGAACTCTATGTCCGGGTCTATCTCCTCCATGTCTATTACGGAGGCGCCTCCTATCGGAAGCAGTATTATCTTCTTCACCCCTATGCCGTTGCGCTTTGACGTTATTGAGTGCGCAAGCTCGTGGAGCAGGACGCATATGAAAAGCAGCACTATCACTGCAAAAAGGTAGAGACTTAGCACGAGCGAGAATACAAGGAGAAGTACGAAGCTCCAGTGTAGCTGTATCTTTATTCCAGATATGCTGCCTATGTATGGCGATATGTTTACCATGAGAATACCTTTCAGGCAAGACTTAAATTAGTTCTAAAATATAAAAATACGTGCCCATCAAAGACAACGACGAAATAAAGTTCGTGTACGGATTTCCGGCAATGATCGCAGGCAAGGGCAAGAACGCTCCGATAGTGGTGGGCGACATACACATAGGAATGGAGTCCAAGCTCCGCAAATTCGGCATACGCCTGTACGACATGGCAGCCCTAATGGCGCGCGAGATATTGAGGATGGCATCGGAATTCGGCACACACAGGGCAATACTGCTTGGCGACATAAAGGACCAGGTGCTCAGGCCTGAGTCCTCAGAGCGCTTTGCAATATCTAACTTCTTCAACATACTCTCGCCTCTCGATGTGACTGTCGTGCGCGGAAACCATGATGCTTACCTGTCCGATATGCTCTCTGTACCAATCGTTGACGAACTTACTCTCGGGAAGTTCTCTTTCACCCACGGGAATTCGTGGCCTTCAGAAAAGGCGATGCAGTCCAAGTACCTAATAACTGCGCACAATCATGCTGCGCTTTCCATAAAGGACCTTAACGGCGCCGTATACTCAAGAAAAGCCTGGGTGATAGCAGAAATCAATCCGGATGAGGCGAGCAGGCGCTACGGCAAATTCAACAAGGGCATAAAGCTCGTAATAATGCCCGCGTTCAACGACATGATACTTGGGCATCCAGTCAATGAGGGAGAGTCGCGCGGTCTAGGGCCGCTGCTCCAGAACAGAGTGTTTGAAACAGAGACAGCGTCTGTATATTCGCTGGAAGGCCAATACTTTGGCAGCATATCCGAGCTCAGGAAAAAGCAGTAGTGCTACTTCTGCCTTATTATTGTTATCGGTATTACTCCTTTCTCGAATTCCAGCTCAGCCAGATTCAGCGGGTCGACAATCCCCTCCGGGACCTTTATCAGCGGGGGCGCACCATAAGCCAGCTGCAATGCCCTTGCGCCTATGACCCTCGCCTTTTCGAACTTTGTGTACTCCTTCATTCAAATAACCCTTCATATCGGATTCGGCTGGAACCTCTCCTTCACTTCGTGCATCTCCGACTGTACCTTTGCCTTCCACTCCTTGAAGCCGTCAGTGCTCTTTGGATACTTGCTATAGAGTTCGTCGAAGGTCTTCATTTTCCTCACAGTGTATATGAGGTTGGAGAATGCCTTTATGTTGGCGGCTCCCTTCAGCGCTATCTTAAACTTCGATGCCAGGCTCAGCTCAGGTATGCGGCCATAGCTGAGGTCAACAGCCTCCTTCTCTGTTATAAACATCTTCATCCCGTAATTGAGCAGGTCGTTGTTGAGCGACTGCAGGTACACCCTGAACGCCTCCAGCCCTGCGGTCTTCTTTCCGTACTCCTCGTTGAATTCTAGGTTGTACTTCCACAGCGCCTTTATTCCGGTGTCGCCGGCCTTAGCCGCCCTTCCTGCATTTATTCCGCCGAGTATTCCCGACACCATCGCAGGGCCTATACCACCGGCGCTTATCGGATTCGGCATAGCCATGCTGTCTCCTACTCCAATGTAACCGTTGTAAACAAGGGATTCCATCTGCCTCCTTACTGCGACAGACCAATAGCCCTTCCCGTTCATGTTCTCGTTATCGAGTTTCACGTTCTTTATCACAGGATTGAAATCAACGTAAGCGTCCATAAGCGAGTGGAGCGTGTCCTTCTTCCCGAGCTTCTTGTTCCTCGTTTCAAGGCTTCTCTTTTGCACTCCAAGCCCTATGTTCACCCTGTTCCCATTTTTCGGGAAGACCCATCCGTAGCCTCCAGGCGCGAGCTCCTGGTTGAGGTGTATTATTGCATTCTTTGGATCGTAGTACCTTGGGTCGTCATGGTCCGGCTCAAACGAATATATGTATCTTCCAGTAGATTCGATGTCGTCTATGTCTATCATTCTGTCAACGTATTCGTTCTCTGGAAGCTTCCTCCTAAGCGTTGTGGCTATTCCGAGCGCGTCGACTACAACCTTTGCCATGTACTTTACGTGGGCTGTTTCCTTGTCTTTACCAAAAACGCCTACTACGCTGTTTGATTCTATTATTGGCCCCTCTACTTCAAACTTGGGCACGTATTCGACGCCCTGCTTTATCGCATATTCCAGCAGCTTTCTCTCGAAAAGCGGCCTGTTTAGTACGTATCCCTCCCCATCAAATATGAATTTGGATTCAAGGTCGGGCGACAGAGCTAGCACTCCATCCACCTTCTTGTCAAGCTCCGGATAGCTGAAGCTCAGCCCCTTGGCGTTCTCGCGTATGTATTTCAGGTGGCTTTCAGCCACTGCGTCTCCGCAGACCCATCCCCAGTTGGTCTTCTTCCCTGCAGTTTCGATGTCGTTCCTGTCAAGGAGCAACACCTTGGCGCCTTCGCGTACAGCCATCGCCGCAGCAAGGCTGCCGCCCATTCCAGAGCCAGCTACAATTACATCATAGTAATTCTCATTCATGAAATGCACTTTAGACTCGTGTAGGATAATACGAAAAGCCCAGCATTATACTAATATACAGATATTTATTTATATATGTGGGCGCACCTGCGCCACGATTTACTGGAAGACGCAAGCTCAAACCGTATGTCTTGTGCGGGGGGTGAGATTCGAACTCACGAAGGTGCTAGACCACAGGATCTTAAGTCCTGCGCATTTTTCTGTGGCCATCAGACCAAACCAGACTCTGCCACCCCCGCGATCAAGCGTACATTGAAGGCCCTGTGTCATCCAGAGACTTCTTGTAGGTTTCGTGCGTTTCCTTTGTCTTTTTCATAAGTTCCTTGATCTTCGACTCAACAACCTTCGCCTCCTTGTCAAGCTCTGCCGTGTCTATATCAACTCCAAGTATGCTGTTCATGCTTTTTATGGCAAGCACAGCGTATCCCGGATCTATGAGCGCCGGGTTTATAGGCACCAATATGTTTATGTCCTCCAGGTTGTCGTTCATCGCCATACCTAGTATAAGCGCGTTTACCCCTGTAGCCATGCCATCCCCTATCGGCTTAAGCCCGTTCTTTTCTATCACGTCCTTCACAAGCTTCTTCGAGGAAGCTACGCCGAAGACGTCCTTTGGCACCTCCTCCTGTTGGGTAGGTATGCCGCTGATTGATACGACCCTGTTTATCCCTCCCTTCTTTATGATATCTGAATATACTGCGTTGCTGAGATCGAAAGTCATTTCAAGCGGAATCGCAAACTCGGCAAAAATTGTCAAAAGCTTCAACTTTTCCGATATATAAATCCTTACGGGATGCATCGGCACATCGTCGTGTATAGAGATCAGCGGAGGAAATTTGTCGCTCTCCAGATAACCTATGTTCTCCATTTCAAGCTTCTCCACAAGGTAGTTTATTGCCATCGGGCCGACCAGCCCGGCTCCAGGGAAACCCTCTATAAACGTGTATCCGTCAAGATTCTTTTTCTGCATTTTTATCTCTATCATGAAAGCACTAATACTGTTTTTGCGCCAAGCTTTAAATAGCTGTGCAAAAATATCGGGACTGCAAGCGCTGCTGCCTTCTTGAAGCGCCTCGCTCGCGTCTGTCGAGTAATCCCCTTTCATGTGTCGACGGTCTTCCGACGGAGTTCTGACGATAGATATATAAATTTATAGAATGATATGAAAACGGTGAATTAAAATGGCAGAGAGAGTAGGAAGAGAAAGAATAGACAGGGAAGATGGCTATCTTTACTATCTTGGTAAGGACGGCGCA
>JAJZWO010000014.1 GCA_021846635.1 Microcaldota archaeon
TGTAGTAGCATGCTGTCTGACCGCCGAAGTTTCCTGAAAGGTCGCAGCTTATGGTGGATAGCCCGCTAAGCTGCTCAACCCCGTTCACATAAAGCGTCAGCGTTGTGCCAGAGGGCATGCTCACTGGAGTAGCCGTGAAGGTGTCGTTGTAGCCGAATGGGACCGGGTTCTGCTGCAGTGTCAGGTATACGTTCTCCGGTGGCGGCGGGCCTGCTGCGTATGAATAGTTGGAAATCGCGGCTATCAGCAGAGCAGCGACAAGAAGAGCGAAAGCGTATCGTGCAGACGCAGTGAGGCTTTTGGCATTTTGCTCCGCCATATTAGGATTCCTCTCAAAAACTATTTATACATGTGAGAGTGCCGCCGCATTACCGCCTCATCATCGGGAATTTCTTCAGGTATGCCTCGCTCTGGAACACTATCAGGAATGGCATCACGAGCAATGCGTTAACTATGATTGAGAGGTATTCCGAGAACTGCGGCACGGCTGCTATGAAAAGGAGGTTTATCAGCGTGATAGAGACAATTGCAATGGCCAGCCAGGCAAGGAAGTAGGAAAAGCCTGAGGCAAAAAACTTTGCGCTACGCTTCATTGCTTTTGATATGCGGCTGTCCTCCATTACTATCGATGCTGGAGCGTAGAACACGAACGGGGTCAGGGCAAGCCCGACTACCGCGGTTATGAGCCCGACGGGCTTTATCCCGTACGTCAGGATCTCGGACGCGAATATGGCGAGAGTGAAAAGGCCAAGCACTGCGAATATCCGTGCAGTGTACTTCTCTATGCCCTTAAGCACTTCCGCGCGGACGCGCACATGCATCCTGCTGTGCTTCACGATTACGTTTATTGAAACTATGGCGAAGCTTAGAAAGAGGAGCGAGAATATGGAAGCGATTATTATCACAGACGCGCTGAGCGGCGTGAGATTGAAGTAGAAGAGGCTCGACGTCCTTATCAGTATCGCCCCGGCGTCGTTGAAGGTCGGGAATGCGGCGAGGACGGGTATCGCAAAAGCTATCAGGAAGGATAGTGAGAACAGGAGAATCAGCCTCCCGTTCTTCCTGTACGTCTCAAGCGAATAATGCATTACTCCAGGCAATTCAACACCGATGCGCTGTTAGTAATGAAAAAAGAAGCTATTTATAGGTTATAAAATGCCGCCTGTTGCGGCACGCCTTAAAATAGGGGCATCATGCGATCAGGTGGTGGTGCATGCAGACGCTATCGCAGTGTTGCCGGAAATTACCTGCAGCAGGTAAGGCGCTATTATGACGATTATGACGCCTATTATGCCGCCCACTATGAAGCCCATTCCGTAGCCCTGAAGGCTTCCCTTGAGGCTTGATGGTGCAACGTGCGCCCCGGCGTATATTGCTCCCCCGAGTATCATGAGCGTCAGGCCAAGTATGAATATTATCGTTGTGACGCTGGAGTAGACCCCGCATATGGCGTGTAATGCGTTTGCGGTAGAGGTAGCCTGAGCGGAGCTTGCTGAAACTAGATACGCTCCAAAGATAAGCACTGAAAGGAGTAATCGCATATATCCTGCCTTTCCGTTAAACAATGTGCTGATGCTTTTCATACAGACGCCCATTTTGTAAATAATCAGTAATTAGTTAAATGAACACATATAAAAAGCTTTTTTATTGCAGGCATTAGAGGCGCAGTAGGTCTTGGAAGCGCAGCCGCTACATTTAATTATATTTATGCGAAAGTCTGATTGCATAGTCCATTGAGGATTTGCAGCGGTGTAATCATGTACATACTTGGCTTGTGGGACGGCCACGACTCCGGAGCGGCGCTGCTTAGGGACGGCGAGATTGTGTTCGCTGCAAATGAGGAGCGTTTCACAAAGAGAAAGCTTGAGGTAAACTTCCCGTACAACGCCATATACGCTGCGTTGAAGTATGAAGGCATAAAGCCCGCGGATGTTGAGGAGATAGCTTTCTCGACAACCGAGTTCACGAAGACGCTTGAAAGGATATTCCCTTCCATGAAAGAAAACTACTACCAGTTCAGAAGGAGGAAAATGCTGAAGCCCAGGCTGGAGGACTTCAGGCACAAGACGAAATACAGGCTCACGAGCATAGGGATACTGCCGCTCTGCAGCCGCATCAGCAGCAACATAATAGCGAAGAAGCTCAGGCACATGGGCTTCAGGAAGTTTAGGCTGCACATAGTTGAGCACCATGCAGCCCATGCGGCGACAGCCGCATTCACCTCGCAGTTCGACAGGGCCATGGTGGTAACGCTTGACGGGCTCGGCGACGGGCTGTCGGGCTCTGTAAGCTCGCTGGAAAACGGCAAGATTGAGCGCTTGATGGGCATACGGGCAAGGGATTCAGCAGGAATATTCTTCGAGCAGGTAACCAACATACTCGGCTTCAGGGAGCTTGAGGACGAGGGCAAGGTTATGGCTATGGCTGACTACTCCTACCCGTTCCCATTCGAGGAGAACAGGTTCAAGGACTTCTTCGTGCTGGAGGGCACCAAGCTCACCGCGAAATACAGCCCCGCCAGGCAGTACGCGCTCCTGCAGAGGATAGCCTGGCAGATGCCGAGGGAGCAGGTCGCGTATATGGCGCAGCAGATGATGGAGAAGATGGTGTCGAAGCTGGTCAGCAACCTGATAGACAAGTACGGCTTCAAGGACGTGGTCTTCGCCGGAGGAGTGATGTCGAACATAAAGGCGAACATGGAAATAAGGAACCTTGACGCGCTGGAGCATTGGTACATTTTCCCGCACATGGGCGACGGCGGAATAGCGCTTGGCTCTGCACTGCAGACAAGCTACCTGATGACAGGCAGATCAAAATACAAGTTCGGCGCATACCTCGGCCCGGAGTACGACCACGAATCGATAGAGAAGGAGCTGAAGGGAACGAAGGGCATACTGTTCAGCGAAGACTCTGACCCAGAGGGGCACGCTGCCGAGCTTATAGGCTCTGATAAGTATGTATTCTGGTTCCAGGGCAGGATGGAGTACGGGCCGAGGGCTCTCGGCAACAGGAGCATTCTTGCGAGGAGTGACTCCGACAGCGTAAAGGACAGGCTGAACCTTTACGTGAAGAAACGCGAATGGTTCCAGCCCTTTGCGCCTTCGATGCTGGAGAGCGAGGCTGCAAGGCTGCTCGAATACGACGGCAAGGGCCCCGACAAGTTTATGACGATGGCGTACAGGGTAAAGGATGATGCAAGGGCGCTTACGAAATCCGTGGTGCAGATAGATGGCACTGCCAGGCCGCAGATGGTTGCGGGAGAAAATCCGAGATACATGAAGCTTCTGGAGAGGCTCGGCAGGAGCAAGACAGGTGCTGGGCTGGTGCTGAACACCAGCTTCAACGTTCACGGGAAACCTATAGTGATGTCTCCTGCTGACGCAATAGCCACGATGAGGGAGACGAAGACAAGGTACATGTTCGTCGGTGACTATTTTGTCGAGAACAGGAGTGGTATGAAATGACCCTTGCTGGCCTGGAAGAATACCTTTTTACCGCGGGGCTGACGCTTGCGTTCGTGGCAACAATTGCTTCTGTTGCAATAGGCAGGAAGCATTTTGCTGCGGCGCTTCGCGATTCCGGGCTGAATGCGAGAAAGCTCGCAATAGCAATTGGCATACTCGCAATTTTCGTATTTGCAGAGGCAGTGTTTGTAGTCCCGACACAGCAGCTCTTCTTCGATGACGCAATATACCAGGCTGGCGCGCTCGGCCTGCTCCATATGGGGCAGGCGTGGATGTGCAACTACGGGTCGCCCACCATGTGCTATTCCGGGCAGATATACCACGAGCCGATAGGCACTGCGTTCAACATAGCGATTGCATTCGCCATCGGAGGAGTAAACAGCGGCGCTGCGTACAATGCAGAATTCTTCCTTGGCGGCGTGGCAGTTTTCATGACGTTCCTTGTTGCTCTTCTAATGACAGGGGATTTCACAGCTTCTGCGTTCGCAGAGCTGCTCATGGCGCTATCGCCTGCGCTTCTAACCTGGGCAAGGCCGACCACTTCGGACATGCCGATGCTCGCCTACTCTCTGATAGCGCTATTCTGCATGCTTGTGTTCATGAAGAGGAAGAAAATGATAACCCTTGCAGCTGCGGCTTTTTCACTGGCAATGCTGACTTACATGAAGGTCGATGCGCTTGCTTACCTCGTAGTCATACCAGCCATTTTCTTGGTGCTAGACCGGAGCAGCATAGGCCAGTCGCTGAGATTGAATTTCAAGATGCTGAAGGACCATCTGATGGACACGAATTTCCTCATCGTACTGCTCCTTTTAGTTCTGGCTGTTTCGCCAGAGGCGATTTACACAGTGCACGAGCTGGTCAGCGGCTCGTACGGATATCAGGGTGCATTTATGCAGAACAGCTGCATATCACCTGGATCTGCAAACAGCACCATATTAGCTAACGGGAAGATAGGGATCCGTGAATTCGATGCAAACATATGCTCCAACCTGGAATTCTGGGTTGGCGCATTTGACAAAGAATACATAGTGCAGCCGCTGGCTTTCACTGCGCTCGGGATACTTGGAACTGCTTTGATGGCTGTATACGACAGGCGCCTGCTTCTTGCAGTTGGGGGATGGTTCCTTGTGTTCTTCCTGCTTTACACATCGTTCTACGCCGGAAGCGTCACGTACGGAGTGGACTGGAGATTCATGCTAAGCCTCATTGCACAGGCGAGCATATTGGGAGGCTACGGAGCTTCGAAGGTGATTGAAACCGTGAGGATTGGTAATCATGGACAATGATAGCGCAGTTTTGGCAAATAGCACCGAGCCAGAAAAGGGCATCTCTGAGGAGGAAGCAATGCCAAGCGACGCGGGAGCCGTTCCCGATGAGGAAAAGACCGTGACTCCGTCAGCTTTGCCAGGCACTGGCGCGCCTGCGCCCGGGAGTGCCGAAAATGCCAATGCTGCAGATGTAGAAGAGAACCAGCAGCCACGTGAGGAAATGCAATCTGCCGCCGCAGAGGCGCCTCGTGTGGAAAAAGCGCACAGCGGGCTCATAATGTACGTTGCTTCAGCGATCCTGGTAGCGATAATACTGTATGGTTTTTACAACCAGCTGCAGTACGTCGCCGTATCTCCCAACAGCCTTCCGCAGGCTGGCAACGCAAGATTCTATGAAAACTTCATTTACAAAGACGCTCACCTAATACCGAGCTCGTGCACGGTATTCAGTTACGACCCCACGCTGTTCAACATTAATAACAGGACGGCAGCGCAGTTAGGATACCTTTACGACAAACAGGAGTATACTGCATTGATTAAGAACAACAGTTGCATGGTTATAGATTACGGCTATTGGTGTTACACGCCAAACAACATATGCACATACGCAAAAAGCGATTTCATCCTGAGCACAATAGCGAACGCCACATACAACCAGACTAACGAGACATTTTCGCTCTATAGGGTGGTCGGAATTAACACGTCTAGCTGAATATGTTCCTGAATATGGTCCTCAGTATCCTGTATCCGTCTGAGAAAGACCTAAGCTTGCCCTCTCCCGACTCCCGCTTCTTCTCGTAGCTTGGCACCTCCATCGCTCTTAACCCTGCCTTCCGTGTCTTTATGTTTATCTCCGTCTCTATGCCAAAGCCCTTTTCGCGAAGCTTCAGCTTCTTGACCGCCTTTCGTGAGAAGCTCCTGTACCCATAGCACATGTCTGTGTACTTTGAGCCGTATATCAAGTTCACTAATGATACGAATACCTTGTTGCCGAACTTCCTAAATGCGGGCATGTCTTCCGACCCGCCGCCGGTAAGGAAGCGCGACCCCATGCAGACGTCGTAGCCTATCTGTATCCCAGATATCAGTATCATTAGCTCTGAGGGATTGTTGGACAGGTCTGCGTCCATCGACACTATTACATTTCCCCTCGCGCTTTTCATACCCTTGATCAATGCAGAACCCTTTCCCATATCGTCATACATGACCTTCGCGCCCAAGCTGCGGGCAATCCGGTCTGTGCCGTCGGGGGAGTGCTTGTCTACCACGATTATTTCATAGCTGTAGTTCTTCAGCACTCGCTTTACGCTGCGCAAAACCTTCGCTATATTATGCTTTTCGTTGAGTGTTGGTATTATAATGCTAACTTCAGGTCGTCGAAAGCGCATTTACGCACCGCCTGCTTTTCTCGCCTTACGCCGTTTGGAGAGGACGGAATATACTATAAGCGCCGCCAATGCGGCTATTACGCCTCCGCTCAGGTACAACATTAGCAGGTCAAGATTTATTCCCGCGTTCTTGTACAGTCCAATAGGAAGGATGGCGAGCGAGGCGTAGTGAACCCCTTTGTAAGTGTATGAGGAGCCTATGGCAAACGAAGTGGATACCCCGCTCTCGTTGGGCTTGGAGTATGAAAAATTGAAGGCTTTTTGGGAATTGGGGCTTATTGTAAAATTCTCAGCATGCGGGGAAACTTTGAATTCGGGGGGCACAAACATGTACACGCTGACATTCAACGGAGCATCACCTATGTTGAATGCCTCGCCGTATATGTTATCACCTCGCTCCTTTGTGACTGTGCTGACCTGCGACGGCGGGGCGTTTCCGAATGTTACAAGACACGGGAAGGATGCAAAGAATACGGAAGGGCCCTGGGAATATCTCGCCAATATCGCACCAGCATATTCACCAGGAATTGGAGTGCCGTTCACATACATGCTCACAGAGTAATTATTGCCTGGGGCAACTAGAGCTATACTGTTCGCTCCAGTAATGTTGAGGCCTACGAAAGTGGGGTCAAGCAGCATATTTGTCAGGGAGGCGTTGCCTGAGGAGGAAAGGGAAAAATTAATGTACCGAGACTGACCCAAAACGCCTGTGCTGCATCCGCCGTTCAGGACTGCAGTAAGTGCACCTGCTTGTCCGACAAGGAGGAGCATTGGCAGGATTGCTGCAAGGAACACAATTCTGGCGTTCGAAAACGACATGGTACCACCGCTAGTTAGTATGTAAATAGGAACTTTACATTGATGATATCCCTTTTGTATTTTATATAAGTTATGGTTATCTGAATTGGCAGGGTTTCTACGTTTCCGGGCAGAAATAGGAGAGGGCTTCAGTACCCGCACAGTAGTGTATAAATATCTGCAAAACACCTATTTCTTGAGAGATATCATGTCAGTAGCCAATATGCTTGGCCTTGCTTCGACGGCGCTGAAATCCAACTTCACGACGCTTGACAGGCCATACAAGCTTAATTTCGCAATTACATACTGGTGCAACTCCAGGTGCCTCACCTGCAACATATGGCAGATGAAGCCCAAGGGGGAGATGAGCGCCGACGAAATAGCAAAGTTCGCAGCTGCAAACAGCTACTTTAAGTGGATAGAGCTGACGGGCGGCGAGGTATTCATGAGAAGCGACCTTGTCGACATAGCAAAAGCGTTCAAGCAGAACTCGAAGAAGCTTTACATACTTACGATGCCTACCAACTCGCTGTGCAACCATGCGCTCATGGAGAAGAAGCTTAGGGAGATCCTGGAGCTCGACATACCGCGCGTCGCGATAACCGTCAGCCTTGACGGCTACAGGGAGCTGCACGACAAGATACGCGGCATACAGGGAAACTTTGACAAGGCAATGGACACCTTCCGCATGCTGCAGCGCCTGAAAAAGGAGTACAACAACCTTTTCTTCGTCTTCGGCTACACGATGAGCAGATTTAACCAGGGCAAGCTCAAGGACACGATAGATGCTGTGATGAAGGAGATTCCAGGAGTAGGATACAACGACTTCCACATAAATCTGGGGCAGATATCGGACAATTACTACGGCAACTCGAACCTCGACATAAAGGCGAATGATGCACAGGTAGTTGAGGAGATAAACTGGCTCATAGGGAAGCGCAGCATACAGCCCAGCATAATACAGTCGATAGAAGGCGCATTCCTGAGGAACCTTGTGGACTATGCAGTAACAGGGAAGAGCCCGATGAGGAGCAGGAGCTTGGAAGCTTCAGTCTTCATGGACAGCTATGGCAAGGTCTATCCATCAATAATGTGGAACAAGGAGATAGGCAATGTGCGCGACACCGAATACTCTCTCGAGCCGCTGCTCAACAGCGAGGCTGCAAAGTCGGTGAGGGCCGATATAACCAATGGAAGGGAGCCCAACCAGTGGACCTCGTGCGAGGCGTACCAGAGCCTTGTTGGCAACATACCGAGGCTCATAAGGTAGTTCATCCTATCCTGTCGCCCAATGATGCGTTCTCAGGCTTATCAGGAGTAAGAAGCACTACGCCGTTTTTTGAAAGCGAGCCAAGCACTAGAACCTCTGACATGAAGTTGGCGACTTGCTTCTTGGGAAAGTTGACAACCGCGACAACGTATTTGCCAGGCAGCTCCTGAAGCGCATAATTGGTTATGTGAGCCGAAGTTTTCTTGATGCCGAGAGGGCCGAAGTCAACCTCCAGCTTGTACGATGGAACCTTCGCCTCTGGAAAATTCTCTGCCTTGACGATCCTTCCGAGCCTCATCTCGACCTTCTCGAAATCCGAATACGCAATCTCCATTTCGACACCATACGCGCGCCATCGCAATGGCGCAAGATTAACGACGCAATGCAGGGGGTGAGATTCGAACTCACGCAGCCCTAAGGCACAAGGTCCTAAGCCTTGCGCGATTGACCGGACTCCGCCACCCCTGCGCAGAGAAGATTCCGCATCAAAGTTCTTTAACGTTTCCTATGAGAGCCTTTGCGACTTCGTCGGATATGTCTATCACAGCGTCTGGATTGCTTATCGTGTTGGTGAAGAACAGCCGGCTTATCCCCGAGGAGGACAGCTTTTCCCGGGAATTTCCGACGAGAAGGGCATGAGTGAAAGCTGCGCTGACGCTCCTGCAGCCGTGGCTATGGAGTATGGAGGACGCGTTGGCTATGCTTCCTCCGGTAGACACCATGTCGTCCACGATTATCGCATCCTTCCCTTCAACATCAAAGCTTATGTCAGCAGTTTTCACTTCTCCAGTGACGCGGTCGCGGCTCTTGTCCATGGCGAAGTTGCCTACCCCGAGCAGCGAGGAGAACTCGTCGGCCCTTGCCGATGCGCCCTTGTCCGGCGACACTACGATGGCGTTCTCCGTATCCATCGCGCTCTTTACCGCTTTTGCGAGAGCCGGGATCGCGCTTATGCTGTGCATGCGGAGGCTCCTGTTTGAAAGGGATTTCTCGCTGTGCACATCGACGGTGAAAATGTCTGTGACGCCAAAATGGGCGAACTGCGAGAGCACAGCTTCTATTGAGACGCTCTCGCCTTCGAGGAATTCCCTGTCCTGGCGCGCATACGCCATGTATGGGACGAACATCCTGGTGCGCTTCCCGATCGAGTTCAGGTAGTGAAGCACGAACAGCGCCCTTACCAGCGACCTGTTCGGGCTTGGATACAGCCGTGTTATGAAAAGGACTTCGGGAGATTCGGGCTTCTCGGCGAGCCGTACCTTCAGCTCTCCATCCATGAAAGGCATCTCTGACACGGGCATTGGCCTTGACCCGAGCCTGCGCCCTATCCCCATGGCGAGGTCCTGCGACTCTGCGGTGTGCACAATTGATATTCCAGCCACATTTATAGCTTAGCATAAAAGGGTTAAAAAGTTGCGTAGCCAATAGTTACTGTTCTACCGAGTGTTTGCATGATAACAACCAAGTATGTGCGGGATAACATTGAACAGATAAGGGACTCGCTTGCAAGAAGGAAGAGCGATTACCCCCTAGACGAGCTTATGGGCTTTGACGAGAGGATAAGGAAGCTTAAGACTTCAATGCAGGAGCTGCAGGCAAAAAGGAATAAGGAGAGCCTGGAAGTTTCATCCATGAAGAAGGAAGGCAAAGATGCGTCAGGGAAGATAGCGGAGCTGGGAAAGACCAAGGAGGAAATAGAGTCGATGGAAAAGCAGCTGGCAGAGCTTGAGGAGAGGGCTGACTACCTGCTTTGGAACATGCCGAACATACTTGACAAGAGCGTGCCGTACGGCAAGGACGACACCGAGAACGTCGAAATCAAGAAGTGGGGCGATACAGGAAAGAAGATAGAGCTTGGACATGCTGAGATACTGGAAAAGCTCGGCCTGCTCGACATGGAGCGCGCTGCTAAGATCTCTGGCTCCCGATTCTATTACATGAAGGGCGACCTTGTGCTGCTTGAGCATTCGCTCATAAGGTTCGTCATGGACGAGCTGTACGGGAAGGGCTACATGCCGATATCAACGCCTTACATGCTTCGAAAGCAGTATTACAGGGGCGTCACGGGCCTGGGAGACTTCGAGGATGCGCTGTACATGGCGTCAGACGCCAAGGAGGCAGCGGGAAAGGCAGGCTACGAGAGGATGGAGGACGAGATGTTCCTGATAGCCACTTCGGAGCACCCCATAGCTGCTATGTATGCAGGCGAAACCTTCTCGGAGAAGGAGCTGCCGATAAAATACGCAGGGTTCAGCATGTGCTTCAGGAGGGAGGCTGGATCGCACGGCAAGGATTCAAAAGGCATATTCAGGGTGCACCAGTTCGAGAAGGTTGAGCAGTTCGTCTTCTCAAACAAGGAGGATTCGTGGAAGATATACGACGAAATGATAGCCAACGAGGAGTCCATATTCCAGAAGCTTGGCATACCCTATCATATGGTCAACATATGCACTGGAGACATAGGGGTTGTTGCTGCAAAAAAGATAGACATAGAAGGCTGGTTCCCTGGGCAGCAGAGGTACAGGGAGCTCACCTCCGGCTCGAACTGCACGGACTGGCAGAGCAGGAGGCTTGACATAAAATACGACGGCAAGGATGGTCGCGACTATGTATACACGCTCAACGCCACTGGAGTCGCAGTCCAAAGGACGCTTGCAGCCATAGCGGAAAACTATCTCAACGGGGACGGGAGCATAGGCGTTCCTGATGTGCTGGTCAAGTACATGGGGAAGGACAGAATAGCTGTGAAATGATGCGCTCCGCCCTCAACGGAAACGCATATAACGATTAGCGTAGTGAATATTAGCGCATACATTTCTCGCTTTTGTGCACTGGGGCACTGGCTTTACGCAGGTGATACTTTTGAAGCAGGAATATGACATAAAAAAGGAGCTGAAGAGGCTTGCCTCGATAAGGGGCGCGGGCACAGAGCTCATAAGCATATATGTACCGCCGGATTTCCAGATATCGGAGGAGATAGCGAAGCTCAGGGACGAGCACAGCCAGTCTTCCAACATAAAATCCAAGACCACTAAGCTGAATGTGCAGGGCGCTATAGAGAAAATAATCCAGTATCTCAAGCTATACAACAAACCCCCTAAGAACGGCATCGCGGTATTCTGCGGCAACATATCGAAGGAGCAGGCAAAGACGGATATAGAGCTGTTTTCCATAGAGCCGCCGCAGCCGATAAAGTCGAACATATACAGGTGCGACTCCTCTTTCCTGATAGAGCCGATAGAGTCGATGATGGAGGCTAAGGACATGTACGTGTTCCTCGTGATGGACGGGAGGGATGCAACGATAGCCACGCTAAAAGGCACCGGCATAACTGTTGAGAAGACGCTCAGGTCGTTCGCGCATGCAAAGGTGCACAAGGGGGGCCAATCTGCTGCGAGGTACACAAGAGCAATAGAGGAGAGCATAAGCGATTACTACAAGGAAATATCGGACTCGATAAACGACGTGTTCAAGAAGTATGACTTCAAGATAAAGGGCCTTGTTGTAGGCGGGCCCGGCCCTGCGAAGGAGAACTTCGTCAGGGATAACGCTTTGAACTACCAGGTCAAAGTGCTCGGAATCTTCGACACAGGGTATACAGACGAGCATACAGGTATGAACGAGCTTCTTGACAAGGCAAAGGACCTGCTGTCCGAGCAAGCCGTCATGGGGGAGCGAAGGCTTATGGAGAGGTTTCTCAAGGAGCTATCGAAGAACGGCCTTGCTACATACGGCTACGAGAACGTGAAGAAGGCGCTGGACGCGAATGCAGTCGACAAGCTCCTGATAAGCGAGGAGATAGAGCTCAGGAAGGTTCATTACAAATGCGGCTCGTGCGGCTTCGAGGTTACAAGGATAGAAGAGGGCAATTCGAAGCTTGAAAAGCACGACTGCGGAGGCAATTTCGAAGTGGTGGAGCAGAGCGACCCAGTCGAGGAGCTTATCGAGAAGGCGGACAAGCAGGGAGTCGAGACTACGTTCATATCCTCAGAGGGGCAGTACGGGCAGGAGCTCATACTCGGATTCAAGGGAATAGCCGCGCTGCTGAAGTACAGGCCATAATCAGGACT